>MGXJ01000016.1:5953-10077 GCA_001801345.1 Gammaproteobacteria bacterium RBG_16_37_9
TCTACCGGAATTTTGTATGATTGATTTTTAGTGATTTGAGGAGTTACAGTAATTTTTTGAAAATAATTGCTATTACTAAGAGATTCTTGTAATGCGTAGATTTTTTTGCTTGAATAAGATTCGCCTGATTTATATGGTAAGAATTTTGCGAGAAACGCTGTGCTAAAAAAGGGCACCGAAAAGGTAGTATCGCCGAAGTAATATTTTAAGTCAGTATCAAAGTGCAAAATAATAAAAGCAGTATTGCTTTCTAAATCAATTCGCACCTCTTTTACTGATAAAAATGCTGTGGCGTAGCCATAAGAATCAGCTAAATCAAATAAAAATTGCTTTGCGGCGTTGTATTTGTCAACTCGGAAAATATCGCCTTTTTTTAGCGGCAAATTAGGCAAGTGTTTTAGTATACTTCGATCAGAAGCGCCGGCGCCTAGTATTTTCAAATCAATTGCCGCAATTTTTATTGGTGGACCAAGTTTTACTACGTAAGAATTTCCCCATCTATTTTTTTTATGTTCAAGTTGGGAGCTAGTAACTGCTGATTTAAAATAACCGAAAGTTTCTAGTGCTTTTGAGATTTCTTGCGGTATTTCTTGATAAAAAGTGTTTATGGAATCGTCATTATATTTTGTAATTGCCTCTTGTTTTAATTGCAGTCGTGCTGTAATAGTTACTAAAAGTTCTTTATTAAGTCCTGAAATTTTGAATTTTAAAGTCGGCACAGCAGCATTACAAGACAGGACAATACTTAGTAAAATAATAAAACTAGAGATAAGGCAAAACTTTTTCATGCTGTATATTATACACAAAGCTTATATGTTTTGTTACAGTGGGTTAAGATGCTGTTGGTAAGAATGCTGTCATCCTCGGGTGCTTTTAACTGTCATCCTCGGGCGAAGACCCGAGGATGACATAGTATGTGCGAGGATGACAATTATATTCTCTACTCCTGAATCTGCACCGGCTTAATCTTCCAAATATCCTCACAATATTCATTAATTGCGCGGTCAGAAGAAAACTTGCCCATACGAGCAGTATTGATAATTGACATTTTGGTCCATCGGTTTTTATCGCGATAGACAGTATCCACGTGATCTTGGCATTCAATATAAGATTTAAAATCAGCGCAAACAAAAAATTCATCATTATAAATGAGGCTATCGATTAACGGTTTGAAGAGGTCTGGATCTTTGACTAAGTGCCCTGAATTGATTAATTTAATCACTTCACCCAATTCACTTCCAGCATTAACATAATCTTGTGGGTTGTAGCCTTTATTTTTTAGATCTTCAACCTGATCTGCAGTTAAACCAAATAAGAAGAAATTTTCAGCCCCGATTTCTTCTAGCATCTCTATATTAGCTCCGTCCAAAGTGCCTATAGTTAGTGCACCGTTTAATGAGAACTTCATGTTACCAGTGCCCGATGCCTCTTTGCCGGCGGTTGAAATTTGCTCAGAAAGATCTGCAGCAGGATATACCCAATGAGCATTTTTGACATTGTAATTTGGCAGAAATACTACCTTTAGCCGATCTTTGACAGTCAGATCATTATTAATTGTATTTGCCACATCATTAATTAATTTGATGATTAATTTTGCCTTGTGATAACCAGGAGCAGCTTTGCCTGCAAAAATTACTGTGCGTGGGGTAATGTCCAAATTTGGATTATTAAGAATGCGGTTATAAAGTGTGATTACATGCAGAAGGTTTAAATGTTGACGTTTATATTCATGGATTCTTTTGGCTTGAATATCAAAAAGAGAATCTGGATTAATTAATACTCCCATTGTTTGATTAATAAAATTGGCTAAATCTTTTTTGTTATTGTATTTAATTTTATGCCATTTTTCGATAAATGATGCATTACTTGCTGATTTTTCTAAATTACGCAGTTGATCTAGATTTTTTATCCAGCTATCGCTAATTGTCTCGTTGATTAAATTTGCAAGATTGCGATTGATGAGTAGTAAAAAACGTCTTGGGGTAATGCCATTAGTTTTATTGCTAAATTTTTCTGGCCATATCTCATAAAAATTTTTTAAAACTTCTTTTTTGAGCAATTCACTATGCAATTTTGATACGCCGTTAATGGCGTGGCTTCCTATACATGCTAAATTTGCCATGCGCACCTGGCGTTCGCCAGATTCATCAATTATAGATAGGTTTTTTATTCGTTCAATATCGTTATTAAATTTAGAATGCATCGCATCCAAAAATCGACGGTTGATTTCAAAGATAATTTCGATATGTCGGGGTAGGGTGCTGGTAAAAAGTTGTAATGGCCATTTTTCTAAAGCTTCTGGTAAAACCGTATGATTGGTGTAACAGAATGCTTTTTGGGTAATATCCCAAGCTTGATCCCATTCCATTTGATGATCATCTACTAACAACCTCATTAATTCGGCAATACCGATAGAAGGGTGGGTGTCGTTTAATTGAATTACAAATTTGTCAGCAAAATATCCTAAAAATTTTCCTTTTTGTTTATAAAGACGAATCATATCTCTAAGTGAGCTTGAAACGAAAAAATACTGTTGTTTTAGGCGGAGTTTTTTTCCAGCTACCGGTTCATCATTGGGATAGAGCACTTTAGTAATATTTTCAGAGGAGATTTTTTCTTGAACTGCTCCGTAATAATCACCAATATTAAATGATTTGAAATCGAAAGATTCACAAGCTTCAGCTTTCCATAGGCGAATAAAATTAGCAGTGTTAGCTTGGTAACCAATTATTGGAATATCATAAGCGATGCTTTTAACGACATCATCTGGAATCCAATTTACTTGGTAGTGGCCATTATTATCAGTATAGCCTTCAGTTCTTCCGCCAAATTTTATATCAAATGATATTTCAGGGCGCGCGATTTCCCAAGGATTACCATAGCGTAGCCATTTGTCGGTGCTTTCTACTTGCCAGCCATTGCGTATTTCTTGATTAAAAATACCAAACTCATAGCGAATTCCATAACCTATTGCTGGTATGTTTAAAGTTGCAAGGGAATCCATATAACATGCCGCAAGGCGTCCTAATCCGCCATTGCCCAAGCCTGGTTCAGGTTCTTGTTCAAATAGCGTATCTAAACTTAAACCAACTTCTTCCATGGCTTTTTTTACTTGAGGCATTATACCCAGGTTATTTAAATTATTTCCAAGCTGGGGTCCTAATAAAAATTCCGCAGAAAGATAGCATATAGTGCGACTTTCTTTTTCAAGATAGGTTCTAGCAGTTTTAATCCAATGGTTCATCAAGCGATCACGCACGGTATAAGCAAGCGCCATGTAATAATCATTCATGGATGCGATTGGCGAGAATCTTCCTTGGATATACGCGAGATTATCTATAAAAGATTGTTTGATGGAGCTTACTTGTGTGCCAATGCGTATCGATTCGGTTGGTGGCGTATTATCAGCTTTTTTAAACATAAAATTTCCCCTATAAGTTTTTAAAGCAAGTTTAGATTTATCGCATTATAATACTTTAATTAAATTACTGCTAATTTTAGGTTTAATACTCCTAAAGCCGGGCATTCATAAGGATGACTTTTTTTGAGGGCTTTGATCACTGCTTTTATTTTAGAAGGTTTACAAACTGTTTCTACTTTGTATTCTATAACTCTAGATATTTTTCCTACTTTGCCTATGTAGGCATTGCTCTTTGGTTCTGGTTTAAATTGACCAATGCCTTCTGTTTGCCATGCACAGCAGCTGTAGTTACCTATCTTACCGGCGCCAGCAGCAAAAATGGCTTGTTTAGTAATTTCTAAATGAGATTTTGGCACGTAATAATAAAAATGACAGAGTTTGGTTTTCATAGTTTCTCCTAATTATTTCTTAATTTTGCAACAACTTCGTTTATATGTTTAATGGCATTATTAATTTCTGTTTCAGTAGTAAATCTTCCTATTGAAAATCTGATGCTGCTAAGAATTAAGTTTTTTGGAACACCAATTGCTTGCAAAACATACGATGGTGTAGTGGATGATCTAGTGCAAGCAGAAGTGGTAGATACTGCTAAATCTTTTAAAGCAGCAAGCAAAAGCTCGCTATCTATATCACCAAAACTCACATTTAAATTACCTTGAATTCGATTTGATGATGAGCCATTAATATATATATTTCCCAAAGA
>MGXJ01000016.1:10100-13711 GCA_001801345.1 Gammaproteobacteria bacterium RBG_16_37_9
AGCTAATAAGCGCTTGCCTTCATCTTGCATTTCTAAAGCCGCAATATAAAATGCTTCACCCATTCCTACTATTTGATGGGTTGCGAGTGTCCCTGCGCGTAAATTATTTTCTTGATCGCCACCATGAATTTGTGGAGTTAAATGTAGCTTGGGATGAGATCTAACGTATAATGCACCGGCGCCTTTTGAGCCGTAAATTTTGTGTGATGAAAATGACATTAAATCTATCTTTAACTTTTGTAAATCGATAGGGATTTTCCCCGCGCTTTGAGCAGCATCAACATGAAATAAAATCCCTCGGGATCTAGTAAGTTCGCCGATATTTTTTATATTCTGAATAACTCCAATTTCGCTGTTGACATGCTGAATAGAAACTAAGATGGTATCTTGGCGTAGAGCCTTTTCAAGATCTTCTAAATTAATCAAGCCATCTGGTTTTGGCGTTAAATAAGTAACATCAAAACCCTGGGTGGCCAAATATTTGCAAGGATCAAGAACAGATTTATGTTCGGTTTTACCAGTGACAATATGTTTTCCTTGCCGTGAGTAAAAATATGCCGCTCCTTTGAGCGCAAGGTTGTTAGCTTCAGTTGCTCCAGAAGTCCAGATAATGCTTTTAGGATCGCAATTAACTAGTGCTGCAACTTGAGCTCGCGCTTCTTCAACCGCAGCTTGTGCTTGATAGCCGTAATAATGTTTCGAGGCTGGGTTGCCAAAGAATTCGTTTAAATAGGGAATCATTTTTTGGGCAACTCTAGGATCGATAGGCGTTGTTGCCATATAATCAAGATAAATAGGTTTAGTCATTTTCATTCTTTGTATTTATACTTGTTAAAATTCCGCGCAAGATATTAATTTCAGTTTTTTCTAGTTGCGCGCGATTGAATAATCTTTTTAATTTTGCCATTAAACCATTTTGGTTTTTTAGATTTAGAAATTTAGTTGTTATTAGTGTTTGTTGTAAATGTTGATAAAAAGATTGAATGGCTTCAGTGCTGGCTAAATCTATTGTGGGTGTGGTGATAGTAGTTTCTATTTGATCAGCCATTTTGATTTCATAGGCAATTAACTGCACTGCTGCTGCGATATTTAAAGAGCTGAAATTTGGATTAGTTGGAATATAGAGTTGGTGATTGCACAGTTCTAATTCTTCATTACTTAAGCCATTATTTTCGCGGCCAAACACAATGGATATTTTGTTAACTTTTGCTTCATTAATAATGAATTTGGCAGCGGCTTTAGGGTCTAATGTTGGTAGCTGTAGTGCGCGAAGGCGAGCGCTAGTGCCAAAAACAATTTCGGAGCCAACCAAAGCATCTTTTAATGACGTGATAATTGTTGCTCGTTCTAAAATATCATCAGCTCCGGCTGCTAAAGCAGTTGCGTTTACATGGGGAAAGCTTTTTGGGTTGACTAGATATAGGTGTTCCAATCCCATAGTTTTCATCGCTCGGGCAACTGCACCGATGTTTCCGGGGTGGGAGGGATTGACTAATACTATGCGAATGTTGTTTAGCATGGTAATAGTATAGTTTAAAGTTTGATGCATTTGTAATTATTTGTGCTTGGAGAAGGGGATTATGTTTTTCGGGGACGGACGTCCATGTCCTTGGATCTGCTTACCTTCCATGGTCGATACACCCCGAATAACATAATCCCCTTCTCCGCGCTAGATTCTGTAGATTCCAAAACAAAAAAAATTGGGGTCAGCACTTTTTTGTCATCCTCGCGCTTGACGCGAGGATCTAATAGAATATCGAGATCCTCAGGTCTTCGCCCGAGGATGACATGTTGTTTGCGAGGCGTAGTGCTGGGTTGCTGAGGCATAGAGCGATCCAAGCTCTGAAAGAGCGAGATAGCACATTTATGCAATTCGGAGGTTGATTTTAGGTTTTATCGCAGCGATAATCGTTGGTCGCTTATTGATGGTGGTGTGGGGAGGATGGTGTAGGATGAATTTAATTGCTGGGGTAGATGAGGTAGGTAGAGGTCCTTTGGCTGGCCCTGTGGTAGCAGCAGCGGTGATTTTGGATCCAAAGCGCCCGGTAGATGGCTTGGCTGATTCAAAATTATTGACCAGCAAAAAACGTGAGATTTTGTGTGGTCTCATTAAAAGCAATTGTATTGCTTGGGCAATTGGACATGCTACAGTAGAAGAGATTGATTGTATCAATATTTTGCAAGCTAGTTTGCTTGCGATGCAGCGCGCTATTGAAGCATTAAGTATTAAGCCTAATCATGTTCAAGTTGATGGCCAGTTTTTGCCAAAAGTAAATTGCTCAGCTGAAGCTATTATTGATGGGGATAATTTAATCCCAGTTATAAGTGCAGCATCTATTGTGGCTAAAGTTGCGCGTGATCAAGAAATGGTTGAGTATGATTTAATTTATCCTGGATATGGATTTGCTAAGCACAAAGGTTATGGAACTACGCGGCATTTATTAGCGTTGAAACAGTTTGGGATTACTTCGATTCATCGAAGAAGTTTTGCCCCGGTGAAGATGTATCATAAATCATGACAACAAAATTTATACATTTAAGTTTACACACAGAATATTCTATTTCAGATAGCATCGTGCGCATTGAGCAATTGTTTCAAAAATGCATTGAATACAATATGCCAGCAATAGCTTTGACCGATCAAAGTAATCTTTTCGCCTTAGTTAAATTTTATAAAGCCGCTATATCTTTTGGTATTAAACCAATTATTGGTGTAGATATTTGGCTTGAAAATGAAAACAATCGTTCTCATCCTTTTAAAATGTTATTGCTTGCACAAAATCAAAATGGATATCACCATATCCTTCAGCTTATTTCCCGTTCTTTTATTGAAGGGCAGTATTTAGGTGTGCCGATAGTTAAAAGATCTTGGATCCAAGAATTGGCAGATAGTTTAATTATACTTTCGGGTGGCAAAGACGGTGATGTTGGCCAAGCATTACTTGCCGATGATTTAGAACAAGCAAAATATCTTCTGAAATTTTGGCAAAAAATCTTTCCTGAGCATTATTATGTTGAATTACAACGCACAGGTCGCGCACGCGAAGAGGAGTATTTAATCAAAGCTCTCGATTTGGCTGTGAAGATGAACATACCAGTGGTTGCTACTAATGCCGTGCGGTTTTTACATCCTCAAGATTTTGAAGCGCATGAGGCTCGAGTTTGTATTCATAGTGGCCATACTTTAAGCGATGGGAGTAGATCGCGAACATATAGTGAACAGCAGTATTTGCGCACTTGCGATGAAATGGAAAAATTATTCCATGATATTCCAGAGAGCTTAACTAATTCAGTTGAAATTGCCAAACGCTGCAATGTTGAAGTTGCGCTTGGCAAAACTTTCCTCCCGGTTTTTCCAGTGCCTTTAGATACAACAGCAGAATCACTTTTTTCTAAAGAAACGCATCTTGGTTTAGAAAGAAGATTACAAACAACTTTTGATACAAGCACAAACGATTTTATTGCAATACGCGATGAATATATTAAACGTCTTGATTATGAAATTAGCATCATAAATCAAATGGGATTTGCTAGTTATTTTTTGATTGTTGCTGATTTTACCGGTTGGTCTAGAAAAAATGATATCCCAGTTGGTCCGGGAAGGGGATCGG
>MGXJ01000016.1:13747-14067 GCA_001801345.1 Gammaproteobacteria bacterium RBG_16_37_9
CGATAAAACACGGATTACTTTTTGAAAGATTTTTAAATCCAGAACGCGTATCACTGCCTGATTTTGATATCGATTTTTGCATGGAAGGTCGCGACCGTGTAATTGAATATGTAATCCAGCGTTATGGCAAGGATAAAGTGGCGCAAATTATTACTTATGGCACGATGGCTGCGCGTGCGGTAGTGCGCGATGTAGGAAGAGTGCTTGCTTATCCATATGGTTATGTTGATAAAATCGCGAAGTTAATTCCATTTGAACTTGGAATTGATCTAAAGCGAGCACTTAAAGAAGAAGATTTATTACAACAAAAATATAATGAA
>MGXJ01000016.1:14076-15906 GCA_001801345.1 Gammaproteobacteria bacterium RBG_16_37_9
ATTGATTTAGCTATGAAGCTTGAAGGAATAATACGTAATGCTGGTAAACATGCGGCAGGTGTTGTCATCGCACCATCAGCATTAACTGATTTTATGCCTCTTTATTGCGAAGCCGAAGGCGAGGGTGTTATCACTCAACTTGATAAAGACGATGTTGAAGCTATTGGCTTAGTAAAATTTGATTTTCTTGGGCTGCGCACTTTAACTATTATTGATCGAACAGTAAAATCGGTTAACTCTGCACTTAAATTAAAAGATGAAAAACCTGTCGATATCAACCTTATTCCACTTGATGATGTCGCCACCTATAAGTTATTGCAATCTAGTAAGACTACCGCAATTTTTCAATTTGAATCGCGAATTTCTCGTGATTTGATCAAACGCTTTAAGCCAGATTGCTTCAGCGATGTGATAGCTTTGGGTGCTATTATTAGACCTGGTGTTTTGCAGTCGGGAATGCTAGATGAGATAGTTGATCGCAAACAAGGACGCGCCAGAATTACTTACCTTCATCCCAGGCTCGAACCAATTTTACGCCCAACTTATGGTGTAGCAATTTACCAAGAACAAGTTATGCAAATGGCACAAAGTTTAGCTGGTTATAGTTTAGGTAGTGCAGATTTATTGCGCCGTGCTATGGGTAAGAAAAAGCCGGAAGAGATGGCGATGCAGCGAGCCATTTTTATTGAAGGTGCTGCTAAAAATAATGTCGATAAACACGCAGCCAATGCTATTTTTGATTTAATGGAAAAATTTGCAGGCTATGGTTTTAATAAATCACATTCTGCAGCTTATGCCATGATTTCCTATCAAACTGCTTGGCTTAAAACCCATTATCCAGCGCAATTTATGGCAGCAGTTTTATCATCGGATATGGATAATACTGATAAAGTAGTTTTGTTTTTAAACGAATGTAGAGATTTAGGATTAAAAATTACACCGCCTGATATTAATATCAGTAATTATCAATTTACGGTAAGCGCAGATAATGAAATTTTGTATGGTCTTGGAGCGATTAAGGGAGTAGGGCAAGCGGCAGTTGAAATTATTTTGGCTACACGCGACGCGCAAGGACCATTTAAAGACCTGTTTGATTTATGCCGCAGGGTTGATACTCGTAAGGTAAACAAGCGAGTTATTGAAGCTTTAATTTATGCTGGGGCATTAGATAAAATTGGGCCAGGGCGTGCTAGTCAAATTGCTACTTTTGAAATTGCATTGCGGGTAGCGGATCAACATGGTAAACGCCGCGCATCTGGTCAAGTTGATTTATTTAGTGAATTAGCTCCAGAAGATGAAATTATATTTGAGTATGTAGTTGCGCCAGAATGGTCTAAAGAGGAACGTTTAAAATACGAAAAAAACGTGCTCGGTTTTTATCTCAATGGCCATCCGATAGAACGATTTGCAGAAGAGCTTAGTAAATTCGTTGCAGTGAATATAGCTGAATTAGTGCCAGAAGTAGGCAAAACTGTATTAATTGCAGGGTTTGTCAGAAATTTAAAAATTATAAATACTAAATCTGGTAATCGTTTGGCAATTATTACCTTAGAGGATATGACAGCAAGCGTTGATGTAACTATGTTTGCAGAAAACTTTGCCAATGCTAGAGCGAGTTTAGTTGAGGATCAGTTAGTAATTGTTGAGGGAGAGGTTGTAGTTGATAATTTTTCTGATGGTTATCGTATTAGGGCAAGTAAAGCGATGAGTTTAGATCAGGCACGAGCGGTATATGTGCGAGGATTGTTATTGAAATTAGAGCCAGATAAATTATCAGATGAAGCTCTGAATAATTTATATAGTATTTTAAAAGATTATCGCGGCGGTAAT
>MGXJ01000016.1:16100-16367 GCA_001801345.1 Gammaproteobacteria bacterium RBG_16_37_9
CTATTGTTGTTGATTGTTTTTTCTTTTACGGTGAACTTTATTGTTGTATCTCGGATCAATGCCACACCACCAAGGGAAAAACCATTTGAGAAGGAAGAAAATAGGGGTCCCAAACAAGTTGCTGCTATCGGAGGAGGGGGAGCATCAAGCGACACCCTAGAAGCAAGGAAACGTTTAGCTGAAGACCTCCTGAACTCAGGTTATTTTGTTCATTTAACCCGAATGAATCTTTTTAGTGAAGGGACGGATTTAAAACTTATTGGGGGA
>MGXJ01000016.1:16500-16695 GCA_001801345.1 Gammaproteobacteria bacterium RBG_16_37_9
CGCCTTTCGGCCTTGTGTTTATTTCTCTCTTCATGGCGCCCTTATAGAGAGTCACTCTGATTTTCAAGTGGAGGAGAGACGCTATGCGGTTCTTATTCCTGCCCAAGCATTAAAATCATGGATTGTCAATTTCTCTCCCAATGATACAGCTATATGGAAACCTACGATTGATTTAAGAAAGATAGATGGATGTGT
>MGXJ01000017.1:0-18365 GCA_001801345.1 Gammaproteobacteria bacterium RBG_16_37_9
AAAATCATAAATCTACTAACTCCGAAGGAGTTAAATTTATTTTAGCCCAGCCTAAGATCCGCGTTTTTTGCGGATCGCATGGCTGGGTAATGGATACAAAATTATCCATAGCTCGAAGAGCAAAATATGAGGATCATGATGTGACACAAAAAATCTAGACCGGTTTTATTACGCTCCTACGGAGCTTTTCATGATTTTTACAACATACCCAGACCTGCTCTTGCTTCGCTCGTTTGGTCTGGGCTAACATAAATTTAGCCCCTGCGGGGCTGTGGATTTATTTTAAAACTTGTGGGGATCCATCAGTGTGTATGACTCCTTTATGAAAATATTTTTTGTAATATTGGGATCCGTCTTATTAACGAGGTTAAAACGAAGGTAGTTTATTTCATCATCGTCAACAACATTTTATATGAGGTTTTAGCAAAAAGTGCGTGGGGAATATTTGCTGGCATAATAATAGCTTCACCAGCTTTAACTAATTTTTTTTCGCCGCCAATAGTTAATTCAGCTTCGCCATCAATTATCTGCACCATAGCATCAAAAGGCGTGATATGTTCGGCAATACTTTGTCCTTGATCGAGCGCAAATAAAGTTAAAATTGTATGCGCGCTTTTATAAATAATTTTACTGACGATCGAGTTTTTTGAGTATTCGATGAAAGAATTGAAATTGATGTTTTTATTAATGAACTCTTGCATAAATTTATCCTGTTAGTTGTTGTTATGGCGATGATTATATAATTCTACCATCGGTTTGCAATGCCAAGGTAGCCGCAGATGGTAGGCGCAGGCTTTAGCCTGCGTTGCCAAAAAACGCAAGCTAAAGCTTGCGGCTACTTCTTACTCTAATGCTCGAACGAAAATGACAAATTCAGTAATATTTTTCGCTAACTTTTGTTCTAGGCTTTTATCTTTTAGTGAACCATCAGTGTTAAAAGCTTCATAAGCATCGCTTAGTGAAAACATTGGTGGAAAAACATTGGCATTACAAGCACATTGCAAAGCGGTTACAGTTTGCAAAAGGCCTCTATTGCCTCCAGCTAAGGCTGGAGATGCAGAGCAGAGCATAATTGGATATTTTAGCCAAGCCATCGGATTTGAGCGCGAAACCCAGTCAATGAGATTTTTTAATGTGCCAGGTGTAGAAAAATTATATTCGGGAGAAGAGATGATTAAGCCATCGGCGCTTTTTAATTGAGTGATGAATTTTCTAGCGGCATCCGGCAAGCCAGATTTTTCTTCAACATCACCATTATAAAGTGGCGCAAGAAAGTCAGCTAAATCCAGTTTTTCTATATTAATTTTTTGTTGCTCGCTTAATTTAGCGATAACATTGATAAGTTTTTTGTTACAAGAACCTTCGCGCAAAGAAGCGGCCAGAAGTAGAATTTTCATTATATTTTCTCTCTTTAATATAAATTGCGTAATTGATCTCTATAAAACTGTCATACGATACCACATTTATGGCTAATCTTGCGAATTTTTCAGATGTTTTGCCATATAAAGCGATTGAAGAAGCCCAAAAAACACAGTGCCGCCTAGGGTTCCAAATAGTTTAAAGTTTACCCAGGTGCTGGTGCTAAATTCGTAAGCGACATATAGATTTACCGCTCCCATACATATAAAAAATACAACCCAACTCAAATTAAGATGTTTCCAGATATTTTTTGGCAAAGTGATTTTATTACCCATCAGGCGTTGTAGCAGTGGTTTAGTGCCTACAACTTGAGAGCCTAAAAATAGAATCGCAAAAGCCCAGTAAATTGCAGTTGGTTTCCATTTTATAAATAGTTCATTACGAAAATACAAGGTTGCAGCACCAAAGATTAGAACTAAAACAAGGGTGATGGTGTATGTGAAATCGATTTTTCGATATTTAATGCAAAATGCTATTGTTTGTATTAGCGATGCTACCATTAGCACTATGGTGGCAGTATAAATATCGTATAATTTATATGCCGAGAAGAATAATATTATGGGAAAAAAGTCAAATAGCAGTTTCATGTTTTTTACCTGCGCGGATTATAGATAGTTGGTATATGATTGTAAAGACGGATAAATCATATAAACTGTCATCCTCGGACAAGCGAAGCGCAGATCCGAGGATCTCGACATTCTATGCTAGATCCTCGTGTCAAGCACGAGGATGACATAGTAGGAGAGCGCTAGAGCCTGCATTCCTCTGGTCTTGCACAAGAGCCTGCCCTCGTGCTCGACACGCGAATGATGACACCTCTTTTCCTTTTATAGTTGACTTTATCTACGGAATGTCGAGAATACCAACAAATACCATGGATGCTTAATTTTATCCTAAAATGACTATAGAAAACCCAGAATTAACAGAAGTGCAAGCATATGCAACGGTTTTGGGGCAGCCACTACACAATTTGCCTAAAGATCTGTATATACCCCCTAATGCTTTGGAAGTTTTTTTGGAATCATTTAGTGGGCCCTTGGATTTGCTGCTTTACCTTATTAAAAAAGAAAATATAAATATATTAGATATTCCTATTATGCAGATTACTGCACAATATATGGAATATGTAGAACTAATGATGCATCTTCATCTTGAGTTGGCGGCAGAGTATTTGGTCATGGCGGCAATGCTTGCAGAGATCAAATCAAAGATGTTATTGCCGCGACCGGTTAGCACAGAAGCTGATGAGGGTGATCCTCGAGCAGAACTAATAAGAAGATTACGTGAGTATGAAAGATATAAGAAGGCAGCAGAAGATATCGATGTTTTACCCCGGATGCAGCGGGAGGTATTTCCGGTAGCAGTTTTATTTCCAGAGACGAAAACTATAACTCGACCATTGCCAAAACTTGAATTACAAGGGTTGCTTACAGCATTTAAAGAAGTAATGCAGCGTTCCAGTATGTATATTAATCATCATGTGCGTCGTGAAAGCCTTTCAGTAAGAGAACGGATGACGCAGATTTTAGCTGGTTTACAGGAGCAGCAATTTGTAACTTTCGAAAGTATGTTTAAAATTGAAGAGGGCCGTTTAGGGGTAATTGTCACATTCATCGCTATTTTGGAATTGTTGCGTCAAAAAACAATTGATATTGTGCAAACAGAATTTTATGGTTCTATTTATTTAAAAATGGTTGAAAATAGGGCTAGTTGACAATTTGCTAGGCTGAGCCGAAGGTCATTGATTTTTGAGCATCGCATCGCAGCATACATAGTAGTATGTGAGAAGCGAAAGCACAAAATCTGAGATACGGCCAGACTAGTAGAGTTGTCAACTGGCCCTTACTGAGAATTGAGATATGGCAGAAATCACACCCAAACAAATAATTGAAGCTTTATTGATGGCTTCAGAAGAACCTCTGAATATTGAGCGGCTACATAAAATTTTTATTTCAAATAATTTTATATTAGAAATTAATGCGTTGCGCGATATTATTAATGAGTTAGTGGAAGAATATGCGGATCGCGGAATTGAGCTAAAAGAGGTTGCTAGCGGTTGGCGTTTTCAAATTAAATCTGATCTGAGCCAATGGGTAAATAAATTATATGAAGAGCGTCCTCCAAGATATTCGCATGCTTTGTTAGAAACTTTGGCTTTAATCGCATATCGTCAACCAATTACACGTGCTGAAATTGAAGGCGTAAGAGGGGTGGTGGTTAGTTCTAATATAGTTAAAACTTTGCTTGAACATGAGTGGATACGAATTATTGGGCATAAAGAAGTTCCGGGAAGGCCAGCGCTTTTTGCTACTACAAAAAAATTTCTCGATCATTTTAATTTGAAACATTTAGATGAATTGCCACCACTTATGGAGTTTACTGAAACCCTAGCCGCTGAAACTAAATCAGAAGAAATTTCAGAGATGATCCAGGAGAGTGAGCAAGAAAATTTATCTGAGTGTGCTTTGTTTGATCCATATGAGGGGGTTACTTTGTCGGAAAAAGAGGAAGAAATCACATCGTATTGATTGTCATCCTCGGGCGAAGACCCGAGGATCTTGCAGTGAAAAGAGTAGACCCTCATGTCAAACGTCCTTGGGCAAGCGAAGCGCAGACCCGAGGAGGGTGACAAAAAAGAATAATGTCAGTTAAAAAGAGCGCGAGGGTTACAGAAGTGTAGTAGATCCTCGGGTCTTCGCCCGAGGATGACAACTACAGTGGAAATCCCCGCGTCGAAATGCAAGGGTAACGCAAACAAAGAATATACTATGCCACAAATAAATCACATTTTCGGTTACCACACAGTTGCTTCAGCGCTTTCGGTTATGCCAGAAGGAGTTAAGTGTGTTTATTTGCAGAGCAAGCAACACGACAAGCGCGCGCAAGAAATTATTGATTTAGCGCAACAGCATGGCATATCTATAAAACATCTTTCTCGTGAACATCTTAATGCCATAGCTCCTTTAGCTAATCATCAAGGCGTGATAGCTGAAGTTGTATATCCAGGAGATTATACCGAAGATTACCTCAAAGTAATTTTAGAAAAAAATAAAACCGAAACTATTTTAGTTATTCTAGATGGTGTTCAAGATCCACATAATTTAGGTGCATGTTTACGCACCGCTAATGCTGCTGGTGCGCATGCAATAATTATTCCCAAAGACAAAGCTTGTGGTTTAACACCGACAGTTTACAAAGTAGCCTCAGGTGCAGTTGGCATAACGCCAGTGATCCAAGTAACTAATTTAGCGCGCACTATACGATTTTTAAAAGAATCTAATATTTGGGTTTATGGGGCTGCAGAAGACGCTACACAAAATATTTATCAAATTGAGCTTAAACCGCCTTTAGCTTTAGTATTTGGAGGGGAGGGAACTGGTCTAAGACATCTTACAAAAGAAAGCTGTGATTTTATAATTAAAATTCCGATGAGTGGCGTTGTGCCAAATTTAAATGTTTCGGTAGCAGTTGGTGTTTGTTTATTTGAAGTGGTAAGGCAGAAAAATATGAGCATGCAACTAGCTAATATATGTCTCAAAAAGAGGAAAGGTTAGCAAATATTGTATAACTGTATTTTAATTCTAGCTTCCAGAGTAATGAGAGCCGTGTGATCCGTGAGAAGAACTATGTGACCCATGAGAGGAGCTATGCGATCCATGGCTATATGTAATTTTGTTGCTACCACCAACATTGATCTCATTAGCATGTTTTAGGCATAATGAAGATGAATTCTGCGCTGATTCCGATAAATCTAATGATTTTGCTGCTGCTGATTTCACGAAAGGAAGTGAAGCAACAAAAAACAAGACTGAAGATACAATAGCAGTAACAATTCTTTTAAATGTAAACATAAAAATTCTCCATTTATTTTGCTTTTTAAACACAACTCAAGGTTCTATGCATTCTGAAATATTAAACTATTTTTGTCAACTCTTTTTTTAATTTTTTGAAATTCAATGAGAGTTTCAATTAACTTAATTTAAACGCCTTAATGTGCTTGCTATATATTTCAAGCGAAGACGCGAAAAAGCCGCCACAATTTTCTTTATAATCACAATCTTTACACGTATCAATATATATGTTTTTCCATGTTGAAATCGACCTTTTCGTATATTCCCAAAGAATAGGTGATAATACACACAACTGGGCATTATATATGGATACTCTCATTTCTCTTCTGTGGAGATACAAGATTGTTCTTTCTAATTCATTAATATAGTCATATGGGTCTACCCATAGTTCGTCAATATTTACTTTTGCTACCCCAGATGGCTCCATCTGCATAAAAGCTATATGTTTTACGAATGGTAGATTGTGATAAATAAACTCTGCCATTTGGGGCAACCTTCTATAATTTAATCTATGTATAACAACTCTTAAGCCTATTTTTTGATCAAAACAAGCCAAATTATACAAACCTTGTATTGTTTTATAAAAACCTTTTGCTCCGACAATATCATTATGTATTGTGTCAATATCGCTATAAATTGGAATATCTATGGTAAGCTCTGGATGTTTAACTGATACTATTTTTTTTACGTAGTTGAAATCCTCAAATTTCATACCATTTGTTAACAACATTAGTTTTGTTTGAGGAAGAGCCACTTTACAAGCATTTATTAGATCTACCAACTTGTCTCCCATTAGAGTAGGCTCGCCGCCAGTAATACCCAACAATTGAGCATCTTTATTTATCAAAGAAATTACCTTTAAAATCATGGGGATTTTGTCATCCTCTTTTGTCACCACAGGATTTGGGCACATGATACAAGAACTATTACATCGCTCTGTTAACAGAAGAAAATTATGAATTGAGTCTTTTTCATAAAGAACTTTGATAACCCCATTTTTCTCTATTGAAACAATATCGCCTTCATTAAGGTATTTGATTTCTTCTGGATCAATAAGTACGGAGTTCGATTTTAAGTAAGGCCTAGAATTAGACGGTGTTGTTACAAGATTGGCTGCATAACCAAATTTGGTTCTTCCATCATTCGAGATAAAAATGTAGTTTTTTCTTGTAAACAAATTGACAGGCTTAAAGGTTATTTTACCCAAAATAGGTTCATCTATGCTAGAAAACAGCTTCCCAGACAATCTTTTCATGGTAACTCTCGATAAACTTTATCATTTATACGCGGATTTTTCGTTATCCAAGACCAAAACACTTTGTCTAGATTGTCATCCTTCTTTTTTATTAAACTTAGGACGTAATGCATTATTTTTTTATTCCTTTTACATAATTCACTACTTGGGCGATTCCCAATTATATCACCTTGTTCTGAATAGTTTCTTACTGGGTCTGCTCCACAAAAACTTTGATAAACACAACTAGCACATTCAGGTAAACATTCTAAACATGAAGACTTTATTAGAGAATGAAGGAATTCGCTATTGAAGAGTTCTTGATAAGAATTTTCATGGACATTACCCATGAGAAATTTATCATTTCCCATTGCTGCCAACATTCGCGCTTCATCTGATACATACACATTCCCATTGTAGTTATAAATCACCCCGCTTATAGCCACGCCAGCTGGAGATTGCATATCTACAAATCCAGTAGAGAAAGGAGTCAGCATTCTAGTTAATAATAGAGATGCGAAATACTCTATAAAGTAAGTTCCTTTAATATTAATATCAATAATATAGTTCAATGCTTCTATATAATTTTCTACAAACATATCCATTTTGTAACCAACTGATGATTCATTGCGTTTTGCAAACCCATAAGGATTTAACGAACGCAAAAAAATCGTTTTAACGCCAGACGTTACATATTCATCTATTATCTCTTTAAATCTGTTAAGACTAAATTTTGAAGTGGTCATTAATGCCGCTACACTGTTCTCTCCAAGATATTTACGACAGAGTTTTATTTTATCAATAAGAACATCATAACTATTTATGGAGGTATCTAAAAGAGGCCTGTTCTTAACATGCAAGTTTCTTGGCCCATCTATAGAAGTAGAAATCTGCACATTATGTTTTTTAAAAAACTCTAGATGTTTTTCTGTTATTAAAGTTAAATTAGTGCATATAACAAATTCCAAATCTTTCTTTTTAAACAAATTACACAACTCTGCATATTCAGTAATATATTTTACTATTTCAAAATTTAGTAATGGATCTCCTCCTTGAAATTCAATTTTTATAATAGGAGATGGCGATTGAAATATCATATCAACTATTTTTTTTGCTGTAGATTTATCCATATTAAATCGATCATTTTCTACCACTGTATCTTTACGAGAAACTTGGCAATATATACAGTTTGAGTTACAGCGCAAAGTTGGAACGACCATGTGGAGACACGTAAAGTTACTTAATACGTTTTTTTTGGTTCTATATTTGGTGGCCAATATCATGACCATCGGAGCAATCTCCGTATCTGTCAGTATCTGTTTGGATTTAAGATCTAGAAAAATTTCACTTTGAAGATCTAATTTATAATTAACGAAATTTTCAAACTCGTGGTTTGAGATAAAAATAAATTCTCCCACTTCATTGCTTATGATAACTTCATTATCATTAAATCTATCAAATCTAAATGGAAGAATTTTATATGACATGAAAAAACCTTTTTTGATTAGCTTATTGAAGAAAAAGCTTTTTTAACTATTTCATCCCTAATGCTGCTAAAGTTCCTTTCTACAATGATCCTAGTTTGTTGGTCTATAAGTTCATTACGAAAGCGATCCATGAATTTTTCCAATTCAGTAACATCCCCTTTTTTTATTTTAAAATATACCCCTACAGTATTCTCAGAAATAGGATTTATATATACATAACACTCATCCGTAAACTTATAAGATGCCTGCATTATCGCTTCAGATTCATAAGAACCCAAATCTACCTCAAGAAACAACTGATAATCTTCTAACTTTTTAAGCACAATCACACCTCCTTTACATTCTGCTCTTTTTAAGATATACAAAAATAAATAAATGTCAACTTAATGTAAAAAAAATCAAAATTAGATTACGTCCATTTCCATAGCATAATTTTTAATCCAGCAACTTATTATAAAACAGACTTAGTTAATTCAAATTATTCGAGTAATTTGTTTACACTTAGGGATCTATTTGGTATTTTTGATAGTAACTAAGATGAAATTTAACTTCCGTATATCGTATCTCCAAAGAAATCTGTTTTTTTTATGGCGCTTTTGAAAATGAAACAATTTATTAAAAATCCTAATATTATTTTAATTGTTATTTTTTTAGAAGGCTTCGTAAGTATATCTATTGAAATCTTAACAATTCGTCAAGTTATACCTGTAGCAGGAACAAGCATTATTGTTACTAGCTTAATCATTGGGATATTTTTATTGTTTCTTGCAATAGGATATTGGCGGGGTGGTTTATATAGAGATAATTTTACTTCTATTCTAAGAAGAAACTTTATCATTGCTGCAGGATTAATGGGAATAGGAATATCATACCCATTCATAGCTTATTTTTTTGTTACACTTGAGCACTATATAGCAACAAGTAATTTTTTATTTATTTTAACCGCTTACCTACTCTTAATTATTGCACCTATCATTTATCTTATTGGACAAACAGTGCCTCTTTCTATGAATTTGATGAATCCAGATAAAAGGATTGCAGAAACAGGGGGTAAAGTACTTTTTTTGAGCACTCTTGGATCTTTTTTAGGCGCTCCATTAGCAAGTTTACTTTTTATGGAATTTTTTGGTGTAGCTTGGTCGGTTTTCATTAATTTTTCTATTTTAATCATCATGGTGTTCTTATTTTCTAAAAAAACCAAGGAACGGCTGCTATATATTATATTGGCAGCTGGAATTGGATGGTTTGTTTATAAGTTAAATATTTCTTTCGAAAAAGAACATTTTATAGCAACGACAAATTTTGCTAATTATAGCGTAAGTGATGGTGTTGCTCCTGATTCTGGATGGAAAGGTAAAATATTAGAATCAAATAACGCATATTCTTCTTTTATTAATGATAAAAAAGAGACCTTCCTTTATAATGAGCTAATTAAACGTATTTTGTTCAAAGATCTCAAATTACATGATGCGCAAATTTTAGTTTTGGGTGCTGGTGGGTTTACTTTATCTGCTGGGGGAACACATGGAAATTATTTCACATATGTAGATATTGACCCTAAAATTAAATCAGTTGTAGAGAAAAGATTTTTGCCAAAAATTAATGGTAAGTTTATTGCACAAGATGCACGTATTTATCTTATCAAACATCTTAGACAATATGATGTAATAGTATCAGATGTATGTAGTAACTTATTTTCTATTCCTCCATCTTTGTTAACACGAGAATATTTTAGTAATATAAAGGATTCTTTAAAAACTAATGGTTTTGCAATCTTTAATATTGTGGCCAGACCCTTTCTTAATGATCCCTATTCAAAACGAGTAGACTCTACTATTCGTAGTGTGTTCGGAAATTGTATATCGATTCCTTTACAATATTCAGATAGGCTAACAAATATAATATATGTATGTAGGGCTTCTAAAAATGCCCATGATAAAGAAGTTTATACAGACAATCTTAATACGGGAACCCTAGATTTTATCGTCTTACAAAGAGGGTCCTACTCTAATGTTCTAAGAGTTTTTCATAAAAAAAACACTCTGAATGCAACAAAGTAGGGATTTTATTATCAAGGTAAAACGATATAAAGAATATCCTACCAAAGAATCATAAAAGACATGTTTAAAAATATATTTGAAAAACTATACATATTTTATAAAGCGTATATTGAGAGGTATAGGTTTATTTATTATTTGCAGGGCGGAGAAGATGTTATTTTAAATAATTGGATATAAAAACACTATCTATGATGGGTAAAAATGTGGATTTTTATAATGATTAATCATAACATCTGAAGATGTTTTGTTCTAAGAGTATACAGTATGCAAAAAATTCTCTTGGGTTTATTTTTAGTTTGTGCCATGAATGACAAAATTTTGGCTAGTGAGCATGATCCTTATAGTAGGTTAGTCACGAAGACTACTGTTCGACTTATGAAGAAACATAAGATTCCTGGGGTAGCAATTGCAATAATTGATCACAATAAATCTTATACTTATGTTTTTGGTGTAGCAAATAATGCCAATAATACTCCAATTACTAATAAAACTATATTTGAAGTTGGATCTATAACTAAGTTATTTACCGCATTACTTTTTACTAAAACCGCTGGTAGTCTAAATATACAATTGAATGATACATTAACAGAGTATTTTCCAGAGTTAAACAAGAACCAGTTCCTTCATAAAGTTACATTTGAAAAATTATTAACGCATACTTCTGGACTACCTCATAATGCACCGGAAACAATTGCTAAATCATATCAGGTATTAGATTATCTTTTGCATTGGGAACCGATAAACGCCATAGGTACTCGATGGCAATATTCAAATATAGGGATAGGTCTTGTTGGGATGATATTGCAAAACAAAAGCCATAGAACAATAAATCAACTCTATAAGGAACAAATTTTAGAGCCACTTGGTATGAATCCCATAGGAGTTGAAATTGACAAAAACTTTCTACCAGAACTTGCACAAAGTTATTTAGAAGATGGAAAAACGGCTCCTAATTTCTTTGATACTCAAGAGCCTTATCCATCAGCATGGGGATTAAAAGCCAGCATTAAAGACATGTCTTGCTTTTTAAGAGCCGCCATAGGATTAAACATATCCCAGGATCTTAGACAAGCAATGCAAAATACACAAACGCCGCGATTGATGGTTGGTAATATGCAGCAAGGATTGGTATGGAGAATTCACTCTATTCAAAATAAAACACTGTTATATGAAGCAGACAAAATGGATCTAGGTCTGCTTCCAATAAAATGGTTGTCAAAAAAACAACAGGTATTCTGTGCAAATAAATTGATTGACAAAACAGGAGCACACAATGGTTTTAGATCTTATATAGCGGTTATTCCTAGTAAACAACTAGGAATTGTTATATTGCTTAACAAATCTATTTCTCTTGGTTTAATAACAAATGTTGGAAGAAAAATTATTTTTTCTAAAAATAAAGATTAATTATTATTAAAAATGTTTATTGGCTATAGTTTTAAGAGTTCTTTTATAAAAAGAGATTTGTTCAGTAAATCATAAATATACGGTAAGAACAAACTTGATGTTTGATATAAAGAGGAATTCAATGTGGTTAATGTTTTTGTATAGACTTTGGTATGTTTTATTTTTTCTAGCATTATTTTATTCATCGGTAGGAATCTCTTATGCAGTAAATATGCATTATGAGTATTGTGATACTGATATAAATGCCTTGCTTTTATTGCGTGCTCAAGAGGAAGGATTAGATCTGGATAAAACAGTTTTAATGCCCCCCTTAGATAATATGGGAGATAATATTTCAGAACAATTGTATAAAGAAAGAGCGCGTTATATGGAACATGTTTTAACAGGAGAAACTAAACCCATTGCAAGAACAATATTGGTGCCCGTTAATCTTAATAATATTCATTGGGTTGGTTTAGTTATTAGACTAGACAAAGATAATCAAGTATCACGAATTCAATATATTGATCCACTAGGAGATTCTACGTCTGAAGATTCTATCCCTGAAGAAATAAGAGGATCTTTAAGTATTGCTTATGAAAGAAAGAATTATGTAGAAAACTTATTATTGTTGCGTCAAACAGACAAAACTTCATGTGGAGCGCTAACAGTTGAGAACTTAATTAGAGCAGCACAAGAGCGCTTTGACACAGAGGTCGCACATGAAGAAACAACAAAGATAATTCGCAAGCAGCATGTTGAGTTATTAGAGCGTTTTAGATCAGATTTAAAATTTAATTTTAGGCAGGAAAATAACATAAGTGAATTTGGGGCACGAAAAGCTCTTTCTCAAGGATTCAGATTGATGATGCTTTCTTCACGATCTATGATACAGCGTACAGATGGCAAAGTCATATTATTATATGGCACATCAACAAGTGGAAAAACTTCTTTGTGTAAAGAATTTCTTAACAAAAATCTTTCCTGGGATGTAGAAGGAGATGATATATCGCTTGATCAGTTTTATGTCGCAATGTCACAAGACATACCGCTTTTTAAGAAATATTTTCCTTATAAATATCATCTTCTATCAAGGTGCATGAGTGACCAAGAAATTTCTCTTTTTTTGTTCCATGGTATTATGCACTGCAAAGAAACAGCTAGTAAACAAGCAATGCAACGTATCTTAGATACCTGCAACCAAGATAGCATTATTGAAGATATGATAAAGGACATAGAGGTTTTGCTTGCTGCACAACAAGATATGTTCCATCGCATAATGAGGCTTTCGGCTTCGGGAGTTTCTGTAATAGTAGATACCATGGATTTTGAATTTTTTTATCAATTTAAAACCTTACAAAATTGGGAATGTGCTATACAATTTGTATTGGTTTATTGCCCTTTTGAAGAGTTGGCTCGCAGAGTTAATGCGAGGAATCGAGGAGCTCTAACAAAGTCGTCGTTAGGCGAATATAGAAACCCTGTTTTTCCCTTGTTACAGTATTTAACTTTTTTTCGACTCAAGTTACATCCTAAAGAAATGTTAACGGATAAGCTCAATGTTGCAACGCTATTAAAAATAGTAGAGGAGCAGACGGCTGAATCTTTACAGGTATCATCTATTAAAACAGAATTATCAGAAATTACTCATAAAAGTCGAGAAAATCTTGAAATGGTATTCCAGCAGCTTGGTTTTAAATATCCACCTAGTGATGACACTGTATTGGGGTTTACTCCAATATTTTACTGTGATTATATGATCAATACACAGGAAGTGTCGGCAAAAGATGCCGCCGAAATTATTACTTCTAGAAGTTGATCCTTGGCCGCTACCGGATGATGTATTTAGACTCGATCTAGATTTTCCTCACTACGCCTAGTCAACACCTCATGTCCATTTTCAGTTACAAGTATAGTATGCTCCCACTGTGCGGATAATTTGTGATCTTCAGTGATTGCTGTCCAGCCATCATCAAGCAAGATAGTATTGTAAACGTCTTCATTTATCATGGGCTCGATAGTAAAAATCATACCAGGTTTTAATATCGCGCCAGTTTTTGCTTCACCATAATGCAATACTTGAGGCGGTTCATGAAATGCAGTGCCAATGCCGTGGCCACAATATTCTCGAACTACCGAAAATTTATTTTTTTCTGCATGGGTTTGAATTGCATATCCGATATCGCCCAAGTGTGCTCCTGGTTTTACTGCTTTGATACCAAGATAAAGACATTCTTGCGCGACTTTTACTAATTTTTTAGCGACGCTAGATGCTTCGCCAATGATAAACATTTTACTAGTGTCGCCGAAATAACCATCTTTTATAATTGTAATATCGATATTTATAATATCGCCATTTTTTAATTTTTCTCGAGATGGAATACCATGACAAACGACATCATTAATCGAGGTGCAAATGGATTTGGGAAAACCACGATAATTTAATGGAGCAGGAATTGCATGTTGAATTTTAGTGATGTAATCGTGGCAAATGCGATCTAATTCTATGGTGGTAATGTCGGCTTTTACGTATGGGCCAATCATATCTAATACATCAGCAGCCAGCTTGCCAGCCATCCTCATTTTTTCTATTTCAGCGGCTGATTTTATAGTTATAGTCATATGATTTTGTTAAGTAAATATATAAAATGTGTTGTTGCAAACTGAAATTTTTGGAACTAATATTCCATCCCATGTCATCCCCGTAGGGAAACGGGGATCCAGCCGCATGGATGCGAATGTTCCGAACTGAACATTATTACTTCCTTGTAACTGGTTTCCAGCAGTCCCTGCTGGAATGACAAACAAAATTCAGATTGCAACGACCCAAAAATAATAAATATATTCAAGCAAATAAAGCGATTTTGGACATTATCATCAGATAATTAGTAATTATTTTTGAACTATGGTATAAAGCTTTACGAAATTAATCAAACAATACTCACACATATCGTCACATGACTTTGGGTGCTGGGAATGTATAGGATCGCGGTAGCCGCAGGCTTTAGCCTGCGTTTTCGGCGATGCGCAGGCCAAAGCCTGCGGCTACCAAACCAATATATTCTCGGTTAAGTTGTGGGATGTGTGGAGGAATAACCCTAGGAGAAAAAATGACTACTGTTACAATGCGTCAGATGTTAGAAGCTGGTGTGCACTTTGGCCATCAAGTCCGTTTCTGGAATCCCAAGATGGCTCCATATATTTTTGGTATCAAGAGCAAAATCCATATTATCGATCTTGAAAAAACTCTACCAATGTATAAGCATGCGGTTAATTTTTTAGGTAGCGTTGCCGCAAAAAAAGGCAAGATCTTATTTGTTGGAACAAAACAACAAGCAAGAGCTTTAGTTCGCGCTGAAGCTGAGCGTTGTCGCATGCCTTATGTTGATTTCCGCTGGCTTGGTGGAATGTTAACGAACTATAAAACTATTAGACAATCATTGAAGCGTCTTAAAGAACTAGAAGATTTACGCGATAGCGCAACTTTTGTTCGTCTTGCTAAAAAAGAAGCCCTTTCTATTATGCGTGAAATTACCAAACTCGAGCGTAGTTTGGGTGGTATCCGTGATATGGGTGGGTTGCCAGATGCGCTTTTTGTGTTAGATGTTGGTCATGAAAAAATTGCTGTAACCGAAGCAGCCAAGTTAAAAATACCGATTGTAGGAATAGTAGATACCAACAATATTCCTGATAATATCGATTATATAATTCCGGGCAATGATGATTCGATCCGCGCTATCAAATTATATTTACAAGGAGTAGCTGATGCTATTATAGATGCGCGTGGCAGTATTATCGATGAAGAAGTTATTGCTGAAAAAGAAGATACTGAGAAAAAATTTGGTGGAAAATCTTTACAGCCTAAGAAAAAAGTTTTCAAAAGAGGAGCGCACGCAAAAAGCGACAATGAAAGCGAGGCTAGCAAAGGCAAATCACATGCAGATTTAAAACCTAAAGGGCATAAAAGTAAAGCTGGCCCCAAAGTCATGGTCACTAAAGTTAAAAGAGAAAATGTAGCTGCGCTTTCCAAAAGCACCAAAGAGGAAACCGTTGTTGAAAAATTGCCAGCTGAAGTTGATGTAAAATCTGAATAAAATTGGTAGTGAGATTATCTATGATGATTACCGCTTCATTGGTTAAAGAGTTGCGCGAACACACCGGTGCAGGAATGATGGAGTGTAAAAAAGCATTGGAAGAGGCCAAGGGAAATCTCGAGACCGCGATTACCATCATGCGCAAATCTGGGCAGGCCAAAGCTGCTAAAAAAGTTGATCGCGTTGCTGCTGAGGGAGTTATCCTCATTAAGATAAGCAGTGATAATAAAAGAGCAGTTATGGTTGAAATTAATTGCGAAACTGATTTTGCTGCGCGTGATCGCTATTTTCTAGAGTTTGCGAGTGTTGTTGCTCAAAAAGCTCTAGATGCTCAAATTGCCGAACTTGATAAATTATTAATAGCGACTTTGGATAGTGGCCAAACTATAATTGAGATGCGAGAGGCTTTAGTTGCTAAAATTGGTGAAAATATCAGCATCCGTCGTGTAAAAGCGCTGAATGTGTCGGGTGATGGTAGTATAAATAGCTATATTCATGGTAATGGGCGTATCGGAGTATTAGTAGGTTTATCCGTAGTAAATTCTGAGCTTGGTAAAGATATCGCTATGCATGTTGCAGCATGCAAACCTATAGCGCTCATGCCAGAAGAATTTCCAGCAGATTTACTTGTGAAAGAAAAAGAAATTTATTTAGCACAATTACGTGACTCTGGTAAACCACCAGAGATTTTGGAAAAAATAGTAGCTGGCCGAATCCAAAAACTTGTTAGCGAATCGGTTTTAATTAAACAGCCTTTTGTTAAAGATCCTGACATCACAGTTGAGAATTTGCTCCAAAAGTTCAATGCTCGAGTTTTAGGTTTTGCTCGTTTTGAAGTAGGCGAGGGTATAGAGAAAAAAGAAACTGATTTTGCAACTGAGGTAGAAGCCCAGGTTGAATCTAGGAGTCTGTTTATAAACTCTACTAATCTGGTCGAAAAACACTGATTATCTGCGATTCGTTGCTCACATACTACAATGTATGCAAGCTGCGATTCTCGAAAATCAGTGTTTTTCGCCACAGCTTAGCGAGTTTATGAACAGACTCTAAAAAGTAGTTGAAAAGTATGAATACTACAAAAAAACATCATTATCGACGAGTCATGCTTAAACTAAGCGGCGAAGCTTTAATGGGTAAAAAAGATTATGGGATTAGTGTTCAGGTTATTGAAGATATTGCGCGTGATATTAAAGTTTTGGTTTCCAAAAAAATTCAACTTGGGATAGTTGTTGGTGCTGGCAATTTTTTCCGCGGCGCTAGGTTAAATGGTAGCAAGATTTCTCGAATTACTGGCGATCATCTTGGTATGGTTGCTACAATGCTTAATGCTTTAGCAATGCAAGATGTTTTTACTCGTTTGAAAATCCCAGTCAAAGTCATGTCCGCTTTACCAATAAATGGCCTTATTGAGCGCTATAATCAGCGTGATGCTATTGAATATCTACAGCAAGGGCTTGTTGTAATTTTTGCTGGTGGCACTGGTAACCCTTTGGTGACTACCGATACTGCATTATGTATGCGTGGAATCGAGCTTGATGCTGATCTACTTTTAAAAGCAACAAGTGTTGATGGTGTATATGCCACTGACCCTAAAAAAAATCCCAAGGCTAAGTTATTTAGCCATTTAACATATGATGAAGTTTTGAAAAAAGAATTGGCGGTTATGGATTTAGCTGCGTTTTGTTTGGGACGTGATCACAAAATGAAGTTGCGTATATTTAATATATTTAAAAAAGGGGCGTTATTACGCATTATTCAAGGGGAAGATGTAGGGACTTTAGTAGAATAAATATGAGGTGCTGTTTATACCAAACGAAAGTTGAATTTCAGGGTAAAGCTACTAGTAGAACTATACTCCTCGCAAAATGAATTTTACGCTGCGCTATCCCTGCTTCGCGCGGGGCTTGTCTACGGCAATTCAAATTCGCTCCAAGCGAATTTGTGGCGCGGCGCCGTTATTTTTTGCGGCCGGAGTTTATAGTTACATAAATGAGGACCGCAAAAAATAAGGGCAACACAAATTTGGCAGGATTGCCAAATTTTGCAACAGCGAGCAAAGCGAGCTGGCCCGAGCGTTCCTTAGCGAGGGCGAAGGCACAGGAAGTGCCTGAGTAAAGCATTAAATTCATTCTGTGAGGAGTATATGTTAAACAACATTATAAAAGAAATCGAAGTTGATATGCAGAAAGCGATAGGGGCATTTAAAATTGAATTAAGTAAATTGCGCACAGGAAGGGCGCATACTAGTCTAGTTGAAGGGGTTAAAGTTGATTACTATGGAAATGAAACAGCGTTGCAGCATATTGCTAACATTGCAGTTAGCGATTCACGCACCATTACGGTTACGCCTTGGGAAAAAAACATGGTTAAGCCAATTGAAAAGGCTATTTTTAGTGCCGGGCTTGGTTTAAATCCGGTTAGTGATGCTAATTTAGTGCGCGTTCCTATCCCGCCTTTAACTGAAGAGCGGCGTAAAGAAATGGCAAAGGTCGTAAAAAATATTGGCGAAACAGCAAGAGTTGCAGTGCGTAATGTCCGCCGTGAAGCTATGGATAAATTAAAAGATCTTCTAAAGAAAAAAGAAATTGATGAAGATATGGATCATCGTATCCAAGATGCTGTGCAAAAAACTACGGATAAATTTGTTGCAGAAATCGATAAACTCATGACCGCCAAAGAAGAAGAATTGATGAAGGTATGAAGATAAATGAATTTTGGAGCGAAAAAAGAACGGATATGACATGTTCCTGTCATTCCTCGTGTTAAATATGAGAGCAGGCTCTTGGACAAGCAATATATTCCTGTCATCCTCGGACAAGCGAAGCGCAGATTCG
>MGXJ01000017.1:18397-23771 GCA_001801345.1 Gammaproteobacteria bacterium RBG_16_37_9
TCGCCCGAGAATGACAGGATGGCGTAATGATAAATTCAATTAATGATGAATGTATATGAAAATGCCACATCATGTTGCAATTATAATGGACGGCAACGGTCGATGGGCAAATAAAAGAGGATTGCCGAGAATTGCTGGGCATAAAATTGGTTTAGAAAGTGTCCGCGCTGTTATCAAGGGTTGCTCTGAAAAAAAAATTGAAGTTTTAACATTATTTGCATTTAGCACTGAAAATTGGGAAAGACCAAAAGATGAAGTTGGATATTTGACCGGGCAATTACTCGTCAAAGCACTTGAAGAAGAAATGGACGAATTGCATAAGAGTGGCGTTCAACTTCGAGTGATTGGCGAGATCTGGAGACTTGATAATAAGCTCCAGCAAAAGATAGCAGATGCCCAAAAGTTGACTGCTGGTAACTTAGGTTTAAAATTGGTTATTGCAATAAGTTATAGCGGGCGTTGGGATATTACCGAAGCTGTGCGTAAGCTTTGTGGTGAGGTTGCAGCTGGAAAAATAAAAGCAGATGATATTACTACTGAAAAGATTGGTGAATATATCAGCTTGCATGATTTACCCGAGCCAGATTTGCTTATACGAACCGGTGGTGAACAACGGATAAGTAATTTTATGTTGTGGCAGTTCGCATATACAGAGCTATACTTTACCGATGTTTTATGGCCGGATTTTCGAGAAAAAGAATTGGTAGATGCTTTGAATGTTTATGTAAGTAGAGATAGGCGATTCGGAAAATGTTAGCGCAGCGTGTCATAACAGCAATTCTTTTTGGTTTAATAATAATCCTGGGTATTTTTTATTTGTCGCCAGTAGGTTTTGATTTTCTATTGTTTTTAATAGTAACTTTAGCTGTTTGGGAATTTTTAGGTTTGTTCAATGGATGGGATTATCAAAAACGCGCTGGATTCCTGGTTTTATTCATATTAACATCAATGCTAACTCAATTTTTACCTGTTTTGCCAATACTGACAATTGGAGTGTTATGGTGGTTAGTGGCACCTTACTTTTTGTGGCGTTATGCCGCAGATGCACGTAATTATTTTACCAGCATGATTTGGCAAGGATTGCTTGCTGCTTTAGTATTTATTCCATGCTGGACTGGGTCAGTTATAATTAATGGAAGGTTTGGTAAGGGATTTTTGCTTTACTTACTAGTTATAGTTTGTGTTACTGATATAGGTGCATATTTTGCCGGTAGATTTTGGGGAAAGCATCTATTAGCGCCAGGGATTAGCCCCAAAAAAACAGTTGAAGGATTATTAGGGGGAATTTTAGCCGCTTTGTTAGTTGCAATTGCCAGTGTCTTTTTGTTAAAGTCAGCCATTGTAAAGCCTAGTGTTATGGGGTTTAATTTTGGCCTTCTAAACAATATTTCACTAGTAATGTTATCGTTAGTTGCATGTTTGTGGTCGGTTATTGGAGATTTATTTGAAAGTATGTTGAAACGTTTAGCTGGGGTAAAAGATAGTGGTAAAATATTGCCGGGGCATGGCGGGATGTATGATAGAATTGATAGCCTAACTTCTGCTATACCAATTTTTGCTTTAGGACTGCTGTTAATATAAAAACTGTAGTGGTGAACTATGTTATTACTAAGAAAATTATTATGTGTAATGCTAATCATTGTTTCTTCTGCCGCAAGTGCTGAAATGTTTGTGATTAGAAAGATTAGTGTCAGCGGTTTACATCGTATTAGTTTAGGCACCGTTTTAAGTTACTTGCCCGTGAAGGAGGGAGATCGTATCGATTCCTCTCAAGCTGCAGACATCATCCGTGATCTTTATAAAACCAATTTCTTTAGTGATGTTACTTTAAAACGCAATAAAGGTGATTTGTTAATTCATGTTGTTGAACGTTCTGTGATTGGATCGCTAAAGACCACAGGGAATAGTAAAATTACAAAAAAAGATTTGCTTGAGGTATTAAAAAATGTAGGTGTTTTTGAAGGTCAACCCTTAGATCCTGCTATTTTAAATGCAGTTCAACAAGCCATTATCCAGCAATATTATAATTTGGGATTATATGATGCCAAGGTTGATGTTGTTGTTACTCCAGAAGAGCGCAACCGAGTTGCCGTTACAATTAATATCAAAGAAGGACCAAAAGCAAAAATTAAATCTATCCGAATTACCGGCAACAAAATTTTTAGTGAGAAAATTTTGCTTAAAGAATTTTCTTCAACCACTACAAAACTGTGGAGTTTTTTAACTAATTCTGATCAATATTCGAAAGAAAAATTAGATGCTGATTTAGAGAATTTGCGTTCATATTATATGGATCGAGGCTATTTGCATATAGAGATAGATTCAACAAAGGTATCAATTACTCCTGATAAAAAAGGGATATACATCTTGATAAATATTACCGAGGGGCCTCTGTATAGATTGGGAGGTTTTAGTTTGGGTGGAAATTTAATTGGGAAGCGCGCTGAAATATTAAAACTAATTACTCTTAAAGCAGGAGATGTTTTTTCGCGTAAAGCTATCCTCGATGTGCAAGCAAAAATTAACCAGTTTTTAGGTGACTATGGTTATGGTATGCCGAATATAAAGGTTGATCCTGATATCAATGAAAATAATAAAAAAGTTCAGGTTAGTTTTATAGTTGATCCTGGTCACCGTGTATACGTGCGTCATATTGATTTCATGGGTAACTATAAGACTAATGATGAGGTATTGCGTCGAGAAATGCGTTTACAAGAGGGGAGTTTATTCTCTTTATCTAAGATTAATGAATCGAAACGTCGCTTGTTAAATCTAGGATATTTACAAGATATCGATTATAAAGTAACCCCAGCCAGCGATAGTAATAATCAGGTTGATTTAGCCTATAAGGTTAAAGAAACCTCAGCTATTTCCGCTAATCTTCAAGCAGGTCTTTCAGATCAAGATGGGTTTCTTTATGGAGCCAGTTTGAATGATCAAAATTTTCTCGGCACCGGTAAAACGATATCGGTAGGATTTGATAATTCCAAAGCGAATCAGGCATACAGCTTTGGTTACCGAGATCCTTATTTTACCGCTAATAAAATTGGATTTTCGTTTAGTGGTTATTTGCAGCGAAGTAATCCTAGCAAGAATGATTTAAGCGCATATACGAGCAAAACTTATGGTGCGTTGGCTTCTTTTGATATGCCTCTTTCTGAGTATAGCACCATAGTTTTTGGTTTTGGAGCTGAACATATTAGTCTTGGATCTTCTGTAAATACCAGTCAAGACGCCAATGATTTTTTGACTAGATATGGTTCAATATATAATCAATTTAAACTAGTTTCTCGCTGGATTTATAGCAATATTGATCGAGCGCTTTTTCCTACCAGTGGTTTTGCAAATACCATAGTAATAGAAGGTTATGGGCCGTTTAATAGTAGGAGCTTGGAGTTTTATAAAGCCGATTATGATGCTAATTGGTATCAACCCTTGTTTAAGGATTTTATATTTCATGCAAACGCGCAGCTTGGTTATGGTGATGGTTTTGGCAGAACTAAGACCTTACCTTTTTTCAAAAACTTTTATGCTGGAGGTATAGGATCGGTGCGTGGTTTTGAAGCAGGAACCTTGAGCGACAGAAAGGATATATATGGAAGATCACTGGGAGGAAACATTATGACTACGGCTAGTGCAAGCATTATTGTTCCTTCACCGATGAAAGATACGGTGCGTCTTAGTGTTTTTGTTGATGTAGGCAATACGTATTATAAAAAATATAAGATTAGTGATCTTAGGGCTTCCTACGGTGCACAAGTTGAATGGCGAACTCCAATTGCACCTTTGATATTTAGCTTAGCTAAACCGCTGCGTTCAAAACCAGGTGATCAATTGACGATGTTCCAATTTAGCATTAGTGCTGGTATTTAGAGAATAAAGATCTAATCCAATGAATAAGAAAACATACACTTTACGTGAATTGGTTGAATTTTTATCTGCTGAGTTTAGAGGCGATCCAAATTGCGTTATTACTGGTATTACTTCGTTGGATAATGCTCAGGTTGGACAAATTAGTTTTCTCAATGATTCACATTATGCCCAATATTTAGCCACAACAAAGGCATCTGCTGTTATTATAAAAGCAGAGCATCTTGATGAAAATTATTCTGGAAATTTTTTGATTGTTAAGGATCCATATTTAGCTTATGCAAAAATATCTGCTCTTTTTGATGATACTCCAGAAGTAACGCCTGGGATTCATGTAACTGTTGTAATCGGCGAAGGTTGTGAAATCAGTAAGGAAGTTAGTATCGCTCCATATTGTGTTATTGGACGCATGGTAAAGATTGGAAGCGGCGTAAGAATTGAGCCAGGTTGTATTATTGCTGATGAAGTTGTAATCGGAGATGGAACACGATTATGCGCTAACGTTAGTTTATATCATAAAGTTAAGCTTGGCAGCCGAGTATTGTTACATAGCGGTGTAGTGATTGGTTCAGATGGCTTTGGTAATGCTAATGAAAAAGGAGTTTGGCGCAAGATTTATCAGCTTGGAACAGTGGTTATTGGTAATGATGTTGAAATTGGAGCTAACACCACGGTTGATAGAGGAGCGATTGGCGATACCGTTATTGAAGATGGAGTTAAATTAGATAATCAAGTGCAGATTGGCCATAATGTTCATATAGGCGCGCATACTGCTGTTGCTGGCTGTGTTGGTATTGCAGGCAGCGTCAAAATAGGACGCTATTGTATGATCGGTGGCGGAGCTGGTATTGTTGGTCATATAGAGATCGCAGATAGAGTTATTATTACTGGTGGTGCGAATGTAGGTAAGTCAATTATGGAACCTGGAGGGATATATGCTTCTGGTATTCCTGCGATACCGCATCGCTCTTGGTGGAGAATTTTAGCGCGATTAATGAATTTAGAAAAATTAGTTCAACGTGTAAAATTATTAGAGGAAAAAACAAAATGAATCATATAGTAGACATCCGAGAAATAAAAAAACTTACGCCGCATCGATATCCATTTTTACTAGTAGATCGGGTGTTAAAATGTGAGCCTGGAAAATCAATTTTGGCATTAAAAAACATTACATCTAATGAAGAATATTTTAATGGGCATTTTCCAGAACGCCCAATTATGCCAGGTGTGTTACAAATAGAGGCGCTAGCACAAACAGCAGGCCTTTTGATATTTTATACTACCAATACTCCTGCGGATGAAAAAACCAATTGGCATTTTTTGGCTGGTGTTGATAATGCGCGCTTTAAGCGCATGGTAGATCCGGGAGATCAATTACATTTATACGTTGAAGTAGCAAAACAAAAAACCGCTCTTTGGGTATTTAATGCCAAAGCTACAGTTAATGACGAACTAGTTTGCAGCGCCGAGTTGTTGATTGCCAAAGGAGTATTAAAATGATTGA
>MGXJ01000017.1:23785-24732 GCA_001801345.1 Gammaproteobacteria bacterium RBG_16_37_9
GCCGATGGCGCAAAAATTGCTAGCAACGTTAAAATAGGCCCATACGCTATTATAGGTAGCAATGTTGAAATTGGTGAAGGTTCTTGGGTCGGTCCGCATGCGGTTATTGAAGGGCGAACCAAAATTGCCAAGAACAACCAAATATTTCAATTTGCATCTATCGGCGCTATTCCCCAGGATAAAAAATACCACGGAGAAAACACAGTTTTAGAAATAGGTGATAATAATGTTTTTCGTGAGTTTTGCACTGTGCATTTAGGCACGGTTCAAGGTGGCGGAGTAACTAAAATAGGCAATGATAATTTAATTATGAATTATGTGCACATTGCGCATGATTGTATTGTGGGCAACAATGTTGTGCTTTCTAATAATACTTCGCTGGCTGGACACGTAATTGTTGGGGATTATGTTATTTTTGGTGGTTTTGCTAAGGTAGCGCAGTTTACTAAGCTGGGCGCATATAGTTTTATAGTTGCAAATTCTGATATTGGTAAAGATATTTTGCCATATGTTATTGCTGCAGGATCAGTCGATACTGCAAAGTTGTATGGTTTAAATTTAATTGGCTTAAAGCGTCATGGGTTTTCGGAGGAGATAACTCAGAATTTAAAAACCGCTTACAATATTATCTTGCGTAAAAATCTGACGGTAACCCAAGCAATAGTTGAACTAGAAAACATGATTCAAACTTGTCCTAAAATACAGGCATTTATTGATATGCTGAAACAAAGTGATAGGGGGATTTTGCGGTAGCGCATATTTCGCTCTTTGAGCTTGGATCGCCCTACATCCGACAACCTAGACCTGCAACTCGCTTTCTCGGTTCACTTTACATGTCATCATTCGTGTCGAACACGAATGCAGGTTCTCGGACAAGCGAAGCGCAGGAATATGTCATCCTCGGACAAGCGAAGCGCAGGAATATGTCATCCTCGGACAAGCGAAGC
>MGXJ01000018.1:0-6944 GCA_001801345.1 Gammaproteobacteria bacterium RBG_16_37_9
AATCATCAATTCTAATGCGTCTATATTACCATTTTCTATTGCCCAATGTACTGGGGTGCTGCCACTGTTATCTTTTTCCAAAATCACTTCTGGTTGTTTTTCAATCACTAATTTTAATACATCTACGTCGCCCCACGTTTCTGCTGCCCAATGCGCTAGGGTTTGACCACTGTTATCTTTTTCCAAAATCACTTCTGGGTTTTTCTCAATCACCAATTTTAATAATTCTCCATAACCTAATCGTGCTGCTGACTGCGCTACTGTATATCCATCTTTGGTTTTCAAACCAATAACTGCTGGTTCCATACTGGGGACTTTAGAAAGAAAATCTGCAGCTGATATTTCATTATTATTTAATAATTCTAGCAATGAAAGATACTCTCGCACTAATTTTTGAGTTCCCTCATATTTTTCTTTATGTTCTGTGCCGCTAATTACTGTATCAATTATCTGTTTTACACGTTCATTAGGATGATTAATCAATAAATTTATCATATTAAGAATATTTTGATTTTTTTCTAGGGGAATGTCTTTATTAGCTAGTTCATTACCTAACCACTTTCTAAAGGCCTCTGCAACTTCTTCGTCCTTATTCCCAACCTTACCTAATAACAAAAACTGGTTTTCTTTTCCCACAACCACTGCTTGATCTCTAGCATCACTATAACTAGTATAATCAATAAACCTTTCTTGACCTGCATAGCTTGCTTCACCAAAGGACGTCGAAATTCCAGATCCCCGCCCAACTATAACTTTTGGTATACTATCTTCTTGCGCCAACTTAAACGCTAAATAGTTAATCATCTCTCTTACTTTTTTTAATTCTTCTTCATTTCTTTTAACTTCAGACGATCTTTCTACTGAATCAAAAACTATAGCTCCTGTTTGGCTTCTCCATACCCATGTTTGTGCAAGCAACTCATCTTCTTGTTTTGGATGATCGACATCTCCCTTACAAATCATATAAAATCCACTATGAGGACTAGTAAGCCCATATATCGCACATGGCTCTCCGGCTTCTCCTGATAATGATTGGCAACACCCTGTTAGTTTGCCTAAAACAGCTGCTTTGGCGGCAAAGTCTGCATCTGTAACTACCGGAATTTTCTTTAAATAATATCCTGGATAACCCATATCTCTTCCATCTATGGTTATATCTGGTATTTCTTCTCCGGCATGCGCTCTGTCTAATCCAATAAATTTATCGTAGTCTTGGCGAGTTAAACCATTTGCGAGGAAATATTTAAATCTGAGATCTGTGGTTTGGAGTAGTTTTTCTCGTAAAGATAATAAAATGAGCATTTCCATCTTATTAGTTAGTCCAGCGCCAGCATAAGCATCTGCTATTTTTATCCTTAATGCTGCCATTTCTGTTTTTAACGCTTCAAATCTTTCTTTTTTGTAATCGGGATCCTGTTTTTCCACCCTTTCATTTCTTATGCTTTTATATTCCTTCCACCCCTTGCTGTATTCATCCGTATGCTCTTTTAATTTCTTTTGGTCTGGTCTCTGACCAGCCATTCCTTTAGCCAGCCTCTCGATATCTGATGCTTGGGTTAATAAGTTGCGAAACTCTTTATCCTGCAAATTATTTCGTGATAATGCTTGCCATGTATCTAAAGTGTAATCTCCTTCTGGAATAACAAATAAACATGCATCGTGCATCGAAGCAGGTGTTTCTTTGTTCATTAAATATCTAATTGCTGCCTTCCTATTTCCCAACATAATCGCAAGCTTTTTGGCATGTTCTTCGGGTATGCCGTTTGTTTCAGTTGCATAGGCAAGGCGGGCATAGGGTAATAATGCGATATATGCTTGTTTTATTTGTTTTTTTTGCTTTGCGTCAGCATTATTTAATTTCTCTATCCAAGTCAGGTCAAGATCAGCTGGCATTTCATGATCTTTTTTAGATGCTTCTTCTTTGATATGAGTAATTATTAAATCTATATCTCCTGCATTTTCAGGAAAAGCTTTTTTTAACTCTTCAATTTGTTGTTTTGTAGCTTCAGGAATTTCAATTGTTTCTGCAGATATTATTGGACTTTCTCGGTGTCTTGTTGATCTTTCTATTGGGGATTTCGATTCAGAAGATTCGCTTTCAGAATCAGAAGTCGCTGGGGATATGCTTGAATCAGCAGCGGCGGCTGCTGCTCCAGAACGCATTCCTTTTGGCGCCTCTTTGGTCCAGCCCGGACTATGTTTACTAAAGCCACCTCCAGTTTTTTGTCTTTCAGCAAAAATAGCTCTTTCTATTTCAGCAACCTTTTGTAATAATTCTTTAATATTCACGATAACTCCTCCGTTTGTTTTGTCGTCCTGTTCTACTTGGGTAGTTTTTGCTTCACCAACCAAATCATCATCACTCTCGGGCAAACCAAAAGAAAAACTTTATTCTTATATTTGAAATTCACTTTAATAATTATATTTCAATCTGTAATAAGCTCAAAAACAACTATATAACTTCCCCTCTTTTTTAATAAAGGATGTAATATTTTGGAAAGTTAATCATGGGCCACTAAGCGACTGCCCCTCTTGTTTGGGCAACTCTTTAAGAGTTATTTTTTCAAAGGCTTTCTTTAATTCCGAGCCTGGTGTATTTATCTTATTAAAATATTCTTTTGCTTCACTGTCGTTTTTAGTGGTATTTTGCAATGTTTGTAGGTCTATTATTTTGTCATGGGCTAGGCCCCTATACTGCTCTAAAATACTTTCTTCTTCATCTCCTCCTTTTGTAAGACCCTTGATCTTCTCACTGATTCCAATAATTTCAGATACTAATTTTTCAGCTTCTTGTTTATGTTCTGACATATAATCTCCCTATTTTTATAAAATCATTGGCAAGTCATTATATCAAACATTTTATAAAACAACTAATGCACTAAAGGCGCACGCAATCTTTAATCCCACAACATTTGTAGCGGAACTGCAAAATAATTTTTACCAAAAGAGATTACTTTTTCTCCAAAACAAATAATTATTCCACACATATCAATTTTTAACTAAATGCTACAGTTGAATGATAGGGCTAATTATATTTTAATTATATACAGCCCTAACAAATACGATAGGGCTGAATAAAAATCTTGCTTGGCAGTCCTAAATATCAGAGCTTCTGCATAGCAGTTTATTTCTAAAATCACCACTTGATGGTGATTTTTAGGCCAGATGGTGGCGTTTTTTAGAAAAAAGCGCTGAACATTCGCTCCTTTGAACACAGGGTCCCGCCATTTTTAGGATTATCCACGAACAATCTTTCCGGTTATAATATCACAAATTTTTGTCGGTTTTTTAAGCCCGCCGACGCGTCCTTGTAATATAAAATCAACTTTAGATATAAGCCGCTGTTCCATTTGATTTAGGCGTGTTATTGGCGGTTGCTTGGTTAAATTAGCGCTAGTAGAAACTATTGGTCCGCCAAATTTTTGGCAAATCTTTTTGGCTATTGGATGTGAAGTTACGCGAATAGCGATTGAATTAAATTTTCCCGTAATCCAACTCGGGGCTTTTTTAGTCGCAGGGAAAACCCACGTAATTGGATGTTGATTATTGAATTTGATTACAGGATATTTTTTTAAATCTAAGTTGATTAAATTTTCTACTTGCTTCCAACTTGATGCGATCAAAATTAATCCTTTGTTTATGTGCCGTTGTTTGATTTTTAATAATCTGAGCACCGCCGTTTCGTTAAATGGATCGCAGCCTAGGCCATAAACTCCTTCTGTAGGGTAGGCGGTAATTCCACCTTCGTGGAGAGTTTTAGTAATGTGGTTGATTTTGTTTTTCATATGGTTTTAATTTCTCCTGTGTCATCCTCGGACAAGCAAAGCGCAGTTCCGAGGATCTCAACATATTATGCTAGATCCTCGTGTCAAGCACGAGGATGACAGCAGGGGAAGATCCTCGGAACTGCGCTTTGCTTGTCCGAGGATGACAGTTTATCTGCGCTTCGCTTGTCCGAGAGCCTGCATTCCTCGGGTCTTTGCCCGAGGACGCTTGACACGAATGATGTCGCATTTATCACCCCTCGCAAGCTCGGGATGATAAATGCGTCACTTTCCCACACAAAACTCAGAAAAAATTTTATTTAATATATCATCAACCAAAACTTCTCCAGTAATTTCCCCTAGCGCCTGTTGTGCGTGTTTTAATTCTTCAGCAATTAGCTCAACTTTGTTTGAGTCTAATAAATTATTCTGGATGTTTTGTAAATAATTTTCCGCGCGCTCTAACGCATCTAAATGCCGTCTTCTAGCACTAAAACCCTCTTCTGTAGCTTGAAACCCCGCCTTGGATTTTAGATGTTGCATTAATAAATCCAAACCCGTCCCAGTTTTTGTTGAAAGATAAATACAATCAACATTATTTGCTTTTATAAGCTTTGTTGCTTCGCCCGTCAAATCAATCTTGTTATATAAAACCGTAAGACTACTGTGTGGAGAAAGCTCTTTTAAAAAATCACCAGTTAATTTATTAGGATCACTCTCTTCATTAATAGAAGAATCGACAACTAATAAAACATGATCTGCTTTTTTAATTTCTTCCCAAGCACGACGAATTCCCTCTTCTTCAATCAAATCTGGTTGATCATGTAACCCTGCTGTATCAAGCACATGCGCCGGCAACCCATCAATTTGGATCCAACTACGCAAAACATCGCGCGTTGTTCCAGGAATATCAGTAACTATTGCTGCGTCCTGACCGCTTAAGCAATTAAACAGACTAGATTTCCCAGTATTAGGACTTCCGGTTATAACTATAGTTACTCCATCACGTAAAATTACTCCTCGCTTAGCGGTATTTTTAAGCTGCTTAATTTGGAGCAAAATATTATTTATATTGTTAATAAAATTTTGATTTGTGCCTTTTTTAATTTCTGCTTCTTCAACAAAATCAATTGTAGCCTCAATCTGTGCGCGCAACTCAATTAATAGAGATGCCAATTTATTAACTTGTTTGGAAAATTCTCCTTGCAAAGAACGCATCGCGTTTTGTGCAGCTTTTTCTGTAGCGGCATTAATTAAATCTGCTATTGCTTCAGTCTGGATTAAATCAAGCTTATGATTTAAAAACGCTCTTTCAGTAAATTCTCCTGGGTTTGCAAGGCGCGCGCCCAACTCTAAAACGCGCCGCAACAAAAGATCCATTATTACTTGACCGCCATGCCCATGCAGTTCAAGAACGTCTTCTCCAGTAAATGATTGTGGCGCAGAAAAATAAATTGCAAGACCCTGATCAATAATTTTTTTATCTTTGGAAAAGAAATTACAGAAATTAGCGCTGCGAACATCGATAGTTTTATCTAGAATTTTTCTTGAGATTTGTGCGGTTAAAGGTCCGGATACACGAATAATTCCAACGCCGCCCCTGCCTGTCGGCGTTGCTTGGGCGGCTATGGTGTCGGTGGTTTTCATGTGGATACCGTATGTCATCCTCTAGACGAGCATTGTTGTGAGATAAAAGAAGGTCGTCATTGCGAACCGCGGGCGCGAACCAAGTCTGTTGTAGCATTGCGCTTTCGCGCCGAAGGTGAAGCAAACCAGGAGCGGTTTTGAATAATAGTATTTTGTGCCTTGCTAATTTTTTTGAACTTACTATTATCCAGTATCACTTCTGGGTTGCCGCGCTGTTGGCGCGATAGAACAGTGATATTGATTAATTCATTGGCGCCAACAGCTCGCAATGACGGTTCTCTCTTCTGTCTACGCAACAATGCCGGCTCGCGATGACGCGGATTTATTACCTTCTACTACACACCTTAGAATTAGCGGCCAACTTTTTATTAATATACCACTGCTGCAATATCGAAAGCACGTTGCTAACAAACCAATATAACACCAAGCCCGAGGGAAAATTTAGAAAAAACACGGTGAAGATTATTGGCATAAACATCATCATTTTTGCTTGCGCTGGGTCTGCTGATGTCGGAGTTAGCCGTTGCTGCAAAAACATGCTTAATCCCATTAATACCGGCAAAACATAATATGGATCGCTCATTGATAAATCGCGAATCCAAAATATAAACGGGGCTTGTCGCAATTCTACTGCGCCAATCAAAACATAATATAACGCAATAAAAAATGGAATTTGAATCAGCATTGGCAAACAACCGCCCAAATTCAGGGGATTAACCTTCTCCTGCTTGTATAGATCCATGGTAGCTTGATGTAATTTTTGTTTATCATCGGCATAACGTTCTTTAAGAGCCTGTATTTTAGGCATCAAATCGCGCATTTTAGCCATGGAACAACAGCTGCTTTCTGAAAGCTTATAAAATACAGCTTTAATTAAAACTGTAACCAAAATAATTGCCAGGCCCCAGTTACCAACCACTTTATAAATATTTTTTAAAATCCAGAAAAATCCTATAGAAAGCACCCAAAGCCAACCATAATCAGCCGTGCGATCAAGTCCTTTGGCTAAAGGAGCAACATTCTCAGCCACCTCTGGTCCAATATATAAAACCGAGCTTATTGTCGCTTGTTTACCAACCGGAACAAAGGTAGCGCCATCGCTTAAACCAATGGTATAAACCCCGTTATTTTCATTACTAAAATATCGATATATTTTATCTTGTGACGGCACCCAAACGCTTAAAAAATAACGTTGTTGCATCGCAACCCATCCGCCTTGATTGTCACGGATAAATTCCTTTTTGTTTTTGGCTGCATCTGCTATGTCGGAAAAACTTATTTTTTCATATGGCTTTTCTACACTAGAAATAGCGGCTCCTGTGTAAGTGCTAAATTGAAACAAGCCTTTTTTAGCATCAAATTCTTTGCGTTTAATTTGAGCGTAAAATTGTCCTGACCATGGTTGTTTGGATTGATTATCGATTTTATAATCAACTGCAATATCGTATTTCCCCCTAGCAAAAGTAAAGATCTTAGAAATATTTACTCCACCATCACCGCTCCACACTAATTTAACTTGTAAGCTATCTTTTT
>MGXJ01000018.1:6952-22879 GCA_001801345.1 Gammaproteobacteria bacterium RBG_16_37_9
AGCTTGTATTGGGGCTGAGCGGAAGTATATTGGCCTTGTTTATTGTTTGAATCTGGGCCTTGGCTGCTTAATAAACCACTTTGGGCTATGTAATAGCGAGCAGAATCATCGCTTAAAAGTTTAACTGGGTTTGTTTTATTGAGCGTCTCTGGATATTTTAATAAACCAGCCCGAACAATATTGCCTCCGGCTGTATCAATAGCAACATCTAAAACATCGGTTTTTACTTCTACTAATCTTGCTGCAGGAATAACCTTTGTTACAGATGCTTGTTGGCTTGCTAGAGTCTCTTTTGTCGTGGTGCTAGCGGCCTCTTCTGGAGAAGGAATAGCGGCAGGCGCAGAAGTAGTCACGGATTGATGGGTGGCTATTGGTTGATTATAATCCTTTTGCCATGCCTCCCATAAAGCAAAAGCAATTACCCCGGCCAACACATATAAAATTACTTTTCTATCTATCATAAATATCTCTACATTAACTTAACTTTTGTTTGGGGAATATGTTTCTGGAACCGGATCGTAACCATCGCCCCTATGCCAGGGATGACATTTTAGCAGCCTTTTAAACACTAGCCATGCTCCATAAAAAATTCCATAGCGCTCAACTGCTATTTGCGCATATAGAGCACAGCTTGGATAAAAACGACAATTGTTTCCCAAAAATGGGCTTATTAAAAAGCGATATCCGCGTATAAAGAAAATAGTTGCCTTTCTAATCATATAATTAACTTATTAAGCTGATTTTCTAAACACTGATTTAATTCTTTTTTGGATTTTCCCTTAGTGTTTTTGTTGACCAAAACAACAATATCAAATTTTCCAAGCTTGTTTTGTTTCAATCTAAATCCTTCTCGAACCATCCTTTTAAAACTATTTCTTTCGGATGATTTATTTACATTTTTTTTAGGAACAATCACCCCCAGGCGCGGTTTAAAAAAAGCATTTAAACAATAATATATAGTAAATGTTTCTGCGATTATTTTTGGTTTTGTTTTTCTAAATACCAGCCTGAATTGGGCCTCATTTGTCAAGCGTATGTCGCGCGGGAAAGTATATTTCATTAAGCGCTGAGCCGTTTTCTTCCTTTGGCTCGACGACGCTTAATTACCTGGGCACCATTTTTTGTTGACATACGAACACGGAATCCATGAGTGCGTTTGCGTTTTATTTTGCTTGGTTGAAAAGTTCTTTTCATAATTTTGGATCTTGCTTAAAATCTAATGTTTAATTTTGGGAGTGGTAATGTTATTGATTTCGGATCGATTTGTCAAAAAAGAGAAAGGGTTTTTATTTATTTATATGAGAGGTTGTTAGATAACTAATAAATCTTAATATATATATTTACTATTATTATATGGCCTATTTTCTGTGGATAACCGCCAATAATATATTATTTTCAATATGTTATGTTGATATAACCTGTGGATTATCATGGGTAAGCTTAATTGAACTATAAAATAAAAAAGATGTAAACAATTAATCCACAGGTTTTTATGTTCGCGGTTTAATAATAAAATTGTTATACTCCTGGAAGAGTAGGTCACAGAGCAATTTTATTTAAAATTTATTTAAAAAAGTCAAAAACTAAACAAAGGGGTTTTATGAAAGGATATAAAAATATTTTGGTTGCTGTTGAATTAAATTCAAAAACTGACGCTGAGCCTCTGAAGCACGCTGAATTTTTTGCAAAGGAATTTGGCGCAGACGTTGTCTTGGTGCACGCGGTAGAGCATATTGGGAGCTATGGGGCATATGGTATTGGGGTGGGTTTTGAAATAGAAGAGATTTTGATAGAGAACTCAAACAAAGAAATGAAAAAATTGGGAGAGACTATTGGAATACCAGAGGACAAACGAATAGTAAAAACAGGTCCAGCCAAGTTTGTAATTTTAGAAGAAGCAGACAAAATTAATGCAGATTTAATTATAGTTGGAAGCCACGGCCGCCACGGAATTCGAGTTATTTTGGGATCTACCGCAAACGCAGTTCTTCACGGCGCAAAATGCGATGTTTTAGCAGTGCGACTTAAGGAGTAATATCCCTCTTAGTTAGGGAAAAAGCGGTATTAAAAGCATATGAACGGGCTCTTAGTCTAAAAATTGTAGTCGATAATTATAATGTTTAAGCTATAATCCTAAAATTATCAACACAAAGGAAAGGCTATGAAAAATTTTTTATGCTTTGTTTTAATTAATATTATTTTACAGAACGCCTCTGCCGCTGCCTCTGTAACCAAAGATCCAGTCCAAAACTTCACACAACCACAAATCGAACAGATTCAAAAAATTGTGCATAATTATCTTGTAGACAACCCTCAAGTATTAATAGAGGTTGGACAAAAGCTACAAGAACAAGAAGTAGCAAAAGAAAAAACCAAAGTTGCACAAATCCTAGCCAATATTCCAAAATATAAAAATCAAATATTTGATACCAAGGCTCCAGGAAGGGTTGTTCTTGGAAACCCAAATGGTAAAATAATCGTAGCAGAATTCACTCAACATCAGTGCCCGCATTGCAAACATACAGCGCCCGTCGTTAATAAATTAATAAAAAATAATCCAGAAATACAGCGCATTATTATCTATTGGCCGTTTTTTGGTAATGATGCCATTTACTCATCTAAAGCAGTTCTGGCTGCTCAAAAGCAAAATAAATTTGAAGCATTAGAACAAGCAATGCTCGCCCAAGAAAATTTTACTAATAAAGAAAAAACCGATAGCATTATTAAATCAATTACATCTATTATCGATAATAAAAAGCTTCTTGCAGATATGGATAACAAAGACCTTGAACGCGGCTTAAAAAATAATTTTAAACTAGCCCAAGATTTAAATCTTATCGGCACGCCGACTTTTATTTTTACTAATAGAGAGATGACAAAATTTAGTTTGGTTCCCGGACATACCCCGAATTTTGAGGGTGATTTGTCTAGGGCTTTGAAGGAAGTGCGCTAAGCAGGATGTCCCCCCTTGTATGTCATCCTCGGGCCTTTATTATGTGTCATCCTCGGGTCTTCGCCCGAGGATGACAATTAAAATTTGACACGAATGGTGACAAAAAAAGCAAAAATATGCATAAAAAACTTTATACATTCCAAGATATAATTTTGCAGCTTCAGCATTACTGGGCGGGGCAAGGGTGCGTTATCTTACAACCCCTAGACATGGAAGTTGGAGCCGGCACTTTTCATCCTGCGACTTTTTTGCGCGCACTTGGCCCAGAACCATGGAACGCCGCTTATGTTCAACCAAGCCGTCGTCCAACAGATGGTCGTTATGGAAAAAACCCTAACCGCGGGCAACATTTTTATCAATTCCAAGTAATGATGAAACCATCCCCTCAAAATATTCAAGAAATCTACCTTGATTCTCTAAGAGCTTTAAGCATAGATCCTTTAACGGATGATATCCGTTTTGTTGAAGACAATTGGGAGTCACCAACACTAGGCGCCTGGGGCATTGGCTGGGAAGTATGGCACAATGGCATGGAAATTAGCCAATTTACTTATTTTCAGCAGGCCGGAGGATTAGGATGCAATCCCGTCTCTGGTGAAATTTCTTACGGTTTAGAACGCATTGCCATGCATCTGCAAGGTGTAAATAGCATGTATGATTTAGTTTGGTCTGACCAACCATCGCAATTAACCTATGGAGATATCTTTTTCCAAAACGAAGCTGAAATGTCGCACTATAATTTTACTCATGCCAATGTTCAAAATTTGCTGTCCCAATTTGTGGTCTATGAAAATGATTGCAAATTACTCCTTGAATCATCGCTATCTCTACCAGCCTACGAAATGGTATTAAAAGCATCGCATGTATTTAACTTGCTAGATTCCCGCGGAGCAATTTCAGTATCCGAACGACAAAATTATATTTTACGCATTAGAGCTTTGGCAAAAATGGTAGCAGAAACTTACTATAATGAACGTAAACAACTTGGATTTCCTTTGTTGAATAAATATGAGCCTTGATAAAACCAAAGATTTTCTATTAGAGATAGGCACCGAAGAATTGCCGCCCTTCCAAATTGGCGATCTAGTTTCCTCTTTGGCCCTTAACTTAGAACATGAGCTAAAAAAGTTAGCGCTTGCGCACGGCCCGATAAAATCATATTCTTCACCTAGGCGTCTTGCAGTTTTAATCTCCAATCTTTCTCATAAGCAGCTAGATCAACCCATCGAAATTCGTGGACCAAGAATAGAAATAGCTTTTGATAGCTCAGGACAACCTACTGCTGCAGCGATCAAATTTGCCGGTTTGTGCGGTGTAGCTATTTCCCAATTAGACAAGATCGAAGACAAAAAGGGGGCTTTGCTTTTTCATAAAACAATCAAGCCTGGCCAAACCGCTTTTCATCTTTTGCCCGAAATAATTATTAACAGCATAAAAAAACTCCCAATAAAACGACCGATGCGCTGGGGAAAAAATATGGGGCCATTTGTTCGGCCGATACACTGGCTTGTGGCAATGTTTGGTCAAGAGGTTGTCCCGCTTGAAATTTTTGAGATTAAAGCTTCTAACTACACTTTTGGTCATCGTTTTCATCATCCTGATGCAATAAAAATTTCTGAACCCAAACAATATGAAAACTTGCTTACTGAAAAAGGCTACGTCATAGCAGACTATAATAAGAGACAACAAAAAATTCGTGATCAGATTCTTGCTGCTACGAACTTTGGATCTGCAGTTATCCCTGAAGGTCTGCTTGCAGAAGTGACTAATTTAGTAGAGTGGCCAGCAGCATTAACAGGCTCATTCAACCAAAGATTTTTAGAACTACCCAAAGAAGTTTTAGTCACCGTCCTTAAAAATCACCAACGCTATTTTCATATAATTGATGATTCTGGAAATCTATTACCAAACTTCATAATCATTGGCAACATTGAAAGTAAAAATCCAAAACAAGCGGTAGCAGGCAACGAACGGGTTATCCAAGCTCGGCTTGATGATGCCGAATATTTTTATCACAATGATCTTCGCCATGACTTTGCAAACCTCCAGGGCAAATTAAAAACCATTACCTTTCAGGAAGGCCTTGGCACAATTTACGACAAAACAGTCCGCCTAAAAACCATATCTATTTTTATTGCTTCAAAAATTAACGCTAGCGTTATCAACACCAAACAAGCGGCCGAATTATCCAAATGTGATCTAGCAACTTCAATGGTGTGGGAATTCCCGGATTTACAGGGAACCATGGGATATTATTATGCTGGTGCGCTTGAAAACAAAGAAGTCGCAATCGCTATAAAAGAGCAATATTTGCCTAAATTTTCTAAAGATGAAATTCCAGCGTCAGATCTGGGTTGTGTTTTAGCTCTTTCTGATCGCATTGATAGTTTAGTTGGCTTTTTTGGTATCAACAAAATTCCAAGCGGTGACAAAGATCCATTTGGTCTACGCCGCTTGGCCTCTGGAATTTTACGAATTATTTTGGAAAAAAACTTAGATCTTGATTTAAAAAAAGCCCTTGAAATCGCCAGTTTATCTTACAAAAATAAATTTAAAAACACTGAAGAAATAGTGGCCAAAACCATGGATTTTATATATGAGCGTTTGCGCAGCCTCTATCTAGAACAAGGCAAAAGCTCCAATGTGTTTCGTGCCGTATTGTCTCGTATGCCTACTAATATTCTAGATTTCACTAAAAGATTTGATGCTGTAACTAGTTTCAGTCAACTCCCCGAATCTGAAGATTTAATTGAAAATTATAAACGTATAAGGAACATTTTAGATAAAACAAAATATTCTGGTGCTGGTGGCTTTAATTTAAAGCTAGCTACTGAAGAAGCTGAAAAAAGCATGGCAAATATAGTTATAAACGAAACCAAAATCATCGAAGAACTTTTCCAGAATAAAAAATATTTTTTAGTTTTAAATGAACTGGTAAAATTAAAGGAGCCAATAAAGGCTTTTTTTGATGCGGTAATGGTTATGTGTGAAGAAGAAAAAGTTCGCCAAAATCGCCTCGCTCTACTAAAAAGCATGCGCGATTTGTTTGAGCTTGTAGCGGATTTGTCTTATTTGGTTTCAGGAAATACAACAACTGTTTTTTAATATAACAGAAGTTGCTTTATCAAAAAGAATATGAAAAACACTCGCAATTAAATACGTATTAGGTAGAATCTTTGTTACCCAATTTCAAAGCAGCCAGATACGGGGAAACTCCGATGAAAATACTATGCGTTATCCCAAGCCGAATTAACTCAACCAGACTTCCACGCAAACCATTATTACTTATCCAAGATAAACCCATGGTGCAATGGGTTTATGAAAATGCAAGCAAATGTAAAATTTTAACTAAAGTTGTTGTGGCAACAGATAGCGAAGAGATTGCAGCAGTAATTAAAAGTTGCGGCGGCGATATCGAATTTACAAGCGCTGATTTGCAAACTGGATCCGATCGAGTAGCAGCAGTTGCAAAAAAATATCCAGATATGGAAATAGTTATAAATTTACAGGGAGATGAGCCATTCGTTAAGCCAAAGATGTTAGAACAACTAGTGGCACCCTATCTAGCAGGAGATCGTCCAGAAATGACGACACTGGCTTACCATTTAGATATGGAAAAAGAATATAGCACTCCTGATAAAGTAAAAGTAATTACCAATTTAAATAATGATGCGATTTATTTTTCTCGCTCACCAATACCATATTTTACTGGCACTATACCAAACAACGTCCCGGTTTATCATCACATAGGGATTTATGCTTTTAGGCGAGATTTCTTATTAAAATATACAACTCTCCCAAGAACTCCGCTAGAACTCGCAGAATCGCTAGAACAATTGCGCATCCTAGAACATGGCTACCGTATACGTGTGTGCTTAACTGCAGAAAGAACTTTAGAAATAAACAAGCCAGAAGAGCTGGCCGCAGCACAGGATTTTAAGTATAATGCTGACCGGTAGCCGCAAGCTTTAGCTTGCGTTATTGGAAACTCAAGCTAAAGCTTGCGGCTACCTCCTTAGGATTAATAGGGAAATAAAATGCGCATAGAAAAACTAACTGACAATTTTCGTGAAGCTTTAGCTGATGCTCAGTCAAAAGCAATCAGCAAAGATAACCAATTTATCGAACCCCTGCATCTGATGTTAGCGTTAATTGAACAAAAAGGAACAGTTTATAATGTTCTGCAAAAATCTCGCATCAATACCCAAAAATTACAAACTGACTTAAACCAAGCCACAAATAATTTACCCAAAGTTGAAGGAACACCTGGCGAAATTCATGTTTCTAATGATTTATTAAAACTATTAAATGTAACCGATAAACTAGCGCAGCAACGTAAAGATAAATTCATCGCTAGCGAATTATTTTTGCTTGCAGCAATAGAAGACAAAGGAATTTTGGGCAAAACCCTAAAAGATGCCGGCGCTATTAAAAACATAGTCGAACAAGCAATTAATGATGTGCGTGGCAACGAGGCAGTGCAAGAAGCTGGGGATGAAAACAAACGCCAAGCTTTAGAAAAATACACTAACGACATTACCAAACGCGCATCTTCTGGCAAATTAGATCCCGTTATTGGTCGCGACGATGAAATCAGGCGCACCATCCAAGTATTACAACGCCGCACTAAAAACAACCCAGTTTTAATCGGCGAACCTGGTGTAGGTAAAACAGCCATTGTTGAAGGATTGGCACAACGAATTATTAATGGTGAAGTGCCAGATGGACTTAAAAATAAACAACTGCTGGCACTAGACATGGGAATGTTAATCGCTGGCACAAAATTTCGTGGTGAATTTGAAGAGCGCTTAAAAAGCGTGATCAACGAAATAACAAAATCTGAAGGCCAAATTATTTTATTTATTGATGAATTACATATGGTCGTTGGTGCAGGCAAAGCCGAAGGCTCTATGGATGCCAGTAACATGCTAAAACCCGCTTTAGCACGCGGAGAATTACGTTGCATTGGCGCAACAACTTTGGATGAATATCGTCAATATATCGAAAAAGATGCAGCATTGGAACGCCGCTTTCAAAAAGTTTTAGTGGATGAACCAAGCGTTCCCGATACCATCGCAATTTTACGCGGATTAAAAGAAAAATATGAACTGCACCATGGGGTAGACATTACTGATTCTGCGATAGTTGCTGCAGCAACCATGTCACACCGCTACATCACTGATCGCAACTTACCGGACAAAGCCATAGATTTAATTGACGAAGCAGCAAGTAAAATTCGAATGGAAATGGATTCAAAACCTGAAGATTTAGATCGTTTAAATCGCAAAATCATTCAATTAAAAATAGAACGCGAAGCTTTAAAAAAAGAAACAGACGCACCATCCAAGCAACGCCTAAGCGACTTAGAAAAACAATTAGCCACTCTTGAAAAAGAATATTCAAATCTTGAAGAAATCTGGAAAAAAGAAAAATCAACAATCCAAAACGCACAAAAAATAAAAGAAGATTTAGACCAAGCAAAACTAGAGATGGAAGCAGCTCAACGTAAAGTTGATCTTGCTAAAATGTCAGAACTCCAATATGGCAAAATTCCATCTCTAGAAAAACAGCTACAAGCCGCACTCCAACTTGAAGAAAAAGAATCGCATTTAATCCGCAACAAAGTCACCGAAGAAGAAATAGCTGAAGTAGTATCAAAATGGACTCATATTCCAGTAAGCAAAATGCTTGAAGGGGAAAAAGAAAAATTGCTCCATATGGAAGATAATTTGCATAAACGAGTTATTGGCCAAGATGAAGCCATAAAAGTTGTTGCTGGTGCTATTCGCCGTTCACGCGCCGGCCTTTCTGATATCAATAAACCGATAGGATCATTTATGTTTTTAGGCCCTACGGGCGTAGGCAAAACTGAGTTATGCAAATCTTTATCTGAATTTTTATTTGATACTGAAGAGGCAATGATCAGAATTGATATGTCAGAATTCATGGAAAAACATTCAGTAGCAAGATTAATTGGCGCGCCTCCTGGTTATGTGGGCTATGAAGAGGGCGGCTATCTTACCGAAGCTGTTCGCCGCAAACCCTATTCATTAATTTTGTTAGATGAAATTGAAAAAGCCCACCATGATGTTTTTAATATTTTACTTCAAGTATTAGATGATGGCCGCTTAACTGATGGCCACGGAAGAACCGTAGATTTTCGTAATTGTGTAATTGTCATGACATCAAATTTGGGCTCCCAATACATCCAAGAATTATCTGATGCTGGTTATGACAAAATAAAATCTGCGGTAATGGAAGCAGTTACCAAACATTTTCGTCCAGAATTCATTAATCGTATTGATGAAATTGTGGTTTTCCACGGGTTAGATCACAAACAAATTCGTGCTATTACCAACACTCAAATCGCGCGCCTACAAAAGCGTTTAGCAGAACAAGGATTGCAATTAGAAATCAGCAGTAAAGCTTTAGATTATTTGGCCCAAATGGGTTTTGATCCAATTTATGGAGCGCGACCTTTGAAACGTGCAATTCAACAATATCTCGAAAATCCTCTCGCTCAAGATATCTTACAAGGAAAATTTGCAGCAAAAAATAAAATCATTGTTGATCGTGATGGCGATAGTTTGAAATTTAAGTTGTCGAATCTGAGCAATAATAAGTCCTAAAAATTTATTTTTCCTTGCATTAATGCACCTATTCAAATACGCTTCACAAAAACTACGGTGAATATACCGAACGAAAATTGGATTTCAGGGTAAAGTTACGAGTGAAGTAGACTCCTCGCAAAATGAATTTAGGCGAGGCGCCCTTGTTTTTTGCGGCCGGAGTTTATTTTTACATAAATGAGGACCGCAAAAAATAAGGGCAACAAAGCATTAAATTCATTTTGCGAGGAGGATACATGAGAATTTTAGTTCTGGTTACATTTCTGTGGACAATTATATTAACTCCAGCTCAGGCTAAATGGGCAACCCCCGCCGATGCTCCAACCAAAAATTCATATATTAAAGAGATTAATGTCAATAATAACGGCACATATGAAATGACCGTAGAAACAAAAAAGGAAATTTTAACAGAGCTTGGCAGAGACGTGGCAGCCAATACCACTTTATACTACAATGGCGATAGCGAAAAACTCGAGATTTTAGCTGCTAAAACCATTTATAAAGGCAAAGAATATCCTCTTGATAAAAACTTAATAGAAGATAAACCCCTTGCAAGCTCTCCTAGCGGGTTTGACCAAGTTAGACAAATTTTGCTTGCTTTCCCAAAAGCCGAAGTAGGAGCTACATTATATTTAAAATATAAATTTATCCAAAAAATCCCAAATTTAGATGATTTCTTTGCAGAAACATTTTCTTTTGGCAGGGGAGAATTGGTTGTAAGTTCTCGGGTAAAAATAAATTCGAAATTACCACTAAATACTTTAATTAATGACCCTAAAAACTTCCTAAAAATTACTAAAAACAAAACCAATAATTTATATAACTTAGAAGTAGTTTTAGCTAAACCCATATTTACGTGGGTAATTAATGAACCAGAACTCATTATTAACGACAAATATTTTACTTGGGTTTCAGTTTCTAATTTAAATAAATGGGAAGATCTTGCGGTAAAACAGGGCTTGCTTTATACCAAAGTATTCTCCCAAAAGCTTCCTGAAAATTTTGAGCAAATATTAAAAATAGCGAAGAAAAAAACCAACGAAGTAGAGCAGATCAATACCGTAACTTCATTGCTTAACGATAAAATCAGATATTTAGGCGACTGGCGCACTGTTAACGGTCGTTTTATACCGCGAGACTTGGATAAAATTAGCAAAACCCAGCTGGGAGATTGCAAAGATTTTTCGGCTGCAACGGCCGCAATTTTAACTAAACTTGGCTTTAAAGCACAAATTGTTTTAGTAATGCGCGGCATAGATAGTTTATCTAAAAACATCTTACCAAGCCTTGAGGCTTTTAATCACGCGATGGTGAAAGTTACAAATAAAAATGGCTTGGTCTACTGGATAGACCCAACAAACTTTGTCAGCATGGCTAATGGTATATTTCCAGATATCGCTAACAAAATGGCTTTAATCTTAGATCCCAAAGAGCCAAGTTATGAAAAAATCCCTAGCGTTAACTTCATGAGAGCAGAAGCAGGGATAGTAAAGAGACAGATGGTGATTTTAAGTGATGGTAAAATCCTTGAAAGTGGCCATGTAATTTTAAAAAATGAAGCTACGATTGGCATTACTGGGGCAGCATTAAGATTTTCTAATGAAATCATAAAAAACATTATTTTTTACGCTTTCGCAGGCGAAGTAAATATAGATGATAAAAACAAAAAAAGTATGCATTTGCCAAAACTCGATTCCCGAATTGTAAGCGATATTTCATTTGATTATAGTTTCGAACGAGAAAATGACATATTAAAAACCAACGTTGGACCAGCAATAAAATTAATCTATGGCGGCCCAATTTCAAAACTTTATAGCATATCGCAAGATTATGGTTCGGAAGCTTTGATCGACACATTTCCTAATACTGATAAAAGACAAACAATCATCAAAAATATCAATGCCCAAAACATAGAATCGTTGAATAAAGAGATAAAAACTCCTTGGTTATATGTTAAACGAGAGTGTAGTTTTAATCATAATCATGATTTGCAGATAGACGATACTACAACTGTCTATAAAAATTTAATCCCCAACGAAGACTTCAAAAAACCCGAGTTTATTAAATTAAAAAATTGGCTGAAGGATAATTTTAAAGATGTTGTTATAGTGTTCGAACCAAAAACAAAGAAAAACTAAAATTAAAACATAACTGTATAAATCCCATGAAAAATAATACGATAAAAAAACTTTTGCCTCTGGCTATGTCTCTAGCATTCGCACTATGCGGATGCTCTTCTACAAATTTGAAATTACCTGAAGGCCCCTTAACCCAAGATGAATGATTTTGTTCGCAATTAAAAAATAGTTTGACACAAAATACTGGTAGTTATCCCTCACCCTATAGCAATAACAATGCAAATAGACAACGGCAAATTGAACCTTCATACCTTCTTTACAAGAGCTATAATTGCGATACGATTAGTGAATCCGAATCTCGATCAAAGAAGAAGGAAAAGAGCGACAAGTTGTCAAGTCTGGCAATCGACTACGGAATAGAACAACAATTCAAATAAATAACAAAAATTAGGCGTAATCTAAAATGTGGGCGACCTTTCCTAAACGGGTGATGGAGGCGCCGGAGGTCTCATATTTTTGGCGGAGCTGATGTATTAAATGGATTAATATTTCAATACAAAATAAATTTGTATTAAAAGCACTTAAGCGTAGCCAAACAATAGGAAACCGGCGCCGACAGAGCCCGTTTATTTCCTAAGTATCGGGATAACTGCAGAATTGAGGTAATCAGCAAAAATATTATTTAGATACGTTTACCGTAATTTTATATGCAAAGTTTATCTATTTTAGTTAAACTTTAAAAACTGGTTCTGACCTTTCTCATCTTCTATTTATTTTTCCCGAATAATTAGGTATCCTCTAGTCTAGATGAACCATAAAAACAAAAATACTTTCGTGGTTTTCGATGGCAATGAAGCTGCCTCTTATGTAGCTTATCGCACCAACGAAATTTGCATTATTTACCCTATCACTCCAGCATCATACATGGGAGAACTCACTGATCAATGGGCGGCAGAAGATATTAAAAACATTTGGGGGACAACCCCAAAAATAGTAACTATGCAAAGTGAAGGCGGCGCGGCTGGTGCAGTTCATGGCGCACTACAAACAGGAGCTCTAGCAACAACCTTTACTTCATCGCAAGGCTTACTATTAATGATCCCCAATATGTATCGCATTGCTGGAGAATTAACTCCTACCGTATTTCATATTGCTACTCGCGCTATCGCATCTCAAGGGATGTCAATTTACGGCGATCACTCGGATATTTATGCAACCCGTGCAACCGGCTTTGCTATGTTATGCGCTGCTAACGTTCAAGAAGCTCATGACATGGCTTTGATTACTCAAGCTGCAGCACTAAAAACCCGTATTCCTTTTTTACATTTTTTTGACGGGTTTCGCACTAGCCATGAAGTCGCAAAAATTGAGTTATTATCTCATGAACAGATTCGAGCAATGATTGATGATGATCTAGTTATTGCGGGGCGTAATCGACGCCTAACACCAGAAAATCCCTCTATTCGCGGAGTAGTTTCAGACCATGATATATATTTTCAAGGACGCGAGGCTACAAATACATTTTACGCTTCACTCCCAAGCACTCTTGAAAAAACTTTACAGCAATTTAAAAAAATTACTGGGAGAACATATAAATTAGTTGAATACTATGGTGATCCCAAAGCCGAGCGCATAATTATAATTATGGGTTCTGCTACCGAAACAGCACAAGAAACCGTCGCCTACTTAAATCAAAAAAAAGCAAAAGTCGGCTTAATAAAAATCAGATTATTCCGCCCATTTCCTAAAAAACAATTTTTAAATGCTTTGCCAAAAACATGTAAGGCTATTGCAATTTTAGATCGCACCAAAGAACCGGGAGCAGCGGGAGAACCTTTATATGAAGAAATCGCAACTACTATCCTTGAAAATTACAACCGCTTACCAAAACAAAAAATAATTGCTGGCCGTTATGGCATCGCATCAAAAGAATTCACGCCAACTATGGTTAAAGCAGTATTTGACGAACTCCAAAAAGCCAATCCAAAAAATCACTTCACAATCGGCATCAACGATGATGTTACTCACACCAGTTTAAAATATGATAATAATTTTGATATCGAGCCCGCTTCAGTATTTCGCGCAGTTTTTTATGGCTTAGGCGCTGATGGCACCGTAGGCGCTAACAAAAACTCCATTAAAATTATTGGCGAAGAAACCAACCTTTATGCCCAAGGATATTTTGTTTATGACGCTAAAAAAACTGGCTCGCGCACGGTTTCACATTTACGTTTCGGTCCAAATAAAATTCACTCTACCTATTTAATTAAATGTGCTAATTTTATTGGGTGTCATCAATTTAATTTTATCGAAAAAATACCTATTTTAGAAAGGGCAGCGCCAAACGCAACTTTTCTCTTAAACAGTTCTACTTCAGCAGATAAAGTTTGGAATGTGCTTCCCCGCTCTTTACAACAAACCATTATCGATAAAAAAATCAAATTTTATGTGATTGATGGTTATAAAATCGCACGTGATTTGGGTATGAAAAATCACATTAACACTATCATGCAAACTTGTTTTTTTGCTTTAAGTAACATCATCCCACTTTCAGATGCCATAGCCAAAATTAAAGCTTCTATTAAAAAAACTTATAGTTCTAAAGGCGACGCGGTTTTACAAAGAAATTACGCTGCGGTGGATAATACTCTTGCTAACTTAACCGAGGTTAAAATACCACCTAAGGCTACAAGTCATTTTGATTTGCCACCAACAATTAGCAATAACGCTCCAAAATTCATGCAAAAAGTAGTCGGGAAAATGCTAGCGGGTAGAGGTGATGAACTGCCAGTAAGCGCATTACCATGCGATGGCACTTATCCAACCAATTCTACTTGCTGGGAAAAGCGCAATACCTCGCACGAAATACCAATATGGATACCGGAAGATTGTGTCCAATGTGGGCTATGCCATGCGGTATGCCCGCATAGTGCAATCCGCGCAAAACGTTACGCTAAAGACGCGCTCCAAAACGCTCCTGTTAATTTCCCCTATAATAAACTAAAAGGAACAGATACCCACGAAGAATGCTTTACCTTACAAATATATCCAGAAGATTGCACTGGATGTGCAGCTTGTGTTGAAGTGTGTCCGATCAATAAAGGCAAAAATAATAAAAAAGCTTTAATCATGCAACCCAAAATTAGCACATCAGAAAAAGAACTTTCTAATATTAAATTTTTTGAAAGTTTGCCCGTTGATCCAGAAAAATTTGATAAGACAAGTGTTCGAGGAATTCAATATATCACTCCAATGTTTGAGTTTTGTGCTGCTTGTGCTGGTTGTGGTGAAACTCCATATATTAAACTATTAACCCAACTGTTTGGTGATCGCCTAACTATTGCCGATGCTTGTGGCTGCACTTTGGCATATGGCGGTTATCTACCCACCATACCTTGGACGATAAATAGCGATGGTCGCGGACCGGCATTTGGCGCATCACTATTTGAAGATAACGCAGAATTTGGCTATGGATTTTTATTAACCGCAGAAAAACATCGCGAACAAGCACTAGAACTAATTACAAAACTTGCTGCCAAAATTAATAATCCAAAATTAATTCATACTATTATTAACACTAAACAAAATACCGATCACGGAATAACAACTAAGCGCAAAGCGGTCGCTGAATTAAAAAATATTTTAAAAAAAATTAATTCTAGTGATGCTAAACAATTATTATCTTTAGCTGACCAATTAATTAAACAAAGTATTTGGGCTCTCGGCGGTGACGGTTGGGCCTATGATATCGGTTTTGGTGGTTTAGATCATGTTCTTGCAAGTGGAAAAAATATAAAAGTTTTAGTGCTAGATACTGAAGTTTATTCCAACACTGGCGGGCAATCATCAAAAGCTACTCCACGTGGCGCTGTAGTTAAGTTTGCTATGGGCGGCAAATTAGCGGCAAAAAAAGATTTAGGATTAATGTTAATGTCTTACGGAAATATTTATATTGCAAATGTGGCTATTGGTGCTAATCCTGCCCAGGCAATTAAAGCCTTTCAAGAAGCGGAAAATTATGATGGCCCAGCAATTATTATTGCTTATAGCCACTGTATTTCACATGGAATCGATATGGTTCAAGGAATGCAGCAACAAAAACTTGCGGTGCAATGCGGTCACTGGCCATTATATCGCTATAATCCTGATCGCATTAAAGATGGACTAAGCCCGCTACAACTAGATTCAGAAAAACCCAGCATCTTATTTAAAGAATATGCGCAAAATGAAAATCGCTATCAAATTTTAATGCGCACTAAACCAGAAG
>MGXJ01000018.1:22974-23597 GCA_001801345.1 Gammaproteobacteria bacterium RBG_16_37_9
TGGTATTAAATCCAGGCGGTTTCATTTCCATACATCAGCATGGCTATACGTTTTCGCACTATCTTGATCTAATTTCTCAGCTAACTTAGATAGAAATAAATCTTCGCGCATTTCTAGTGAACCAAGAGCCCTCTTCGGACAAGCAGCAACACACTCTCTGCATTTCAAACAATCATTATCAGATAAAATTCCGCTTTCACGATCTTTGGTAATATTTATATTCAGCGGACACGCTTTTTCACACAATCTACATGAAACACATAAATTTTTATCAATAGTTAAACTGTGATTATCTTTTCCTACAAAACTAATAAAAGTACCAACAGGGCAAAAAGTACACCAAGTTCTGCGGCTAAAAAATAGCCCAAGAAAAATTGCCAACATAGTTGTGGCAGTACACATCATCCAAAAAATATGCCCGAAATGTTCTGCAGTAAACGGTGATTGTGATGCTTGTACTATAAACATTCCAAAAACAAAAAAGAAAACACTGAGGCGAAATCGCTTGTCTTTCAAAAAACCCGGGATTTTCTTTCCCTGGCTAAAATGCCGTAGAATACGATCAAAAAAAGCTCCTCTTGGACAAGTATTGCCACACACAAATCTACCGCGAGACAACAATG
>MGXJ01000018.1:23605-26230 GCA_001801345.1 Gammaproteobacteria bacterium RBG_16_37_9
TATGACCATCGGAACAGAAAAAGCCAACCAATAATATTTCCATCCTAAACCAATGGTGACAATAACAATTGGAGCTAGCGCCCATTGTCGCAAAGCCCGCTTTGTTAAAAAATTTTTTATTAGTTTTCTCATTATTACTATTACGAAAACACTAAGACAACATCGCAGAACGAATGGTTTTAATCAACTCTCTTGCTAACTTATTTTTCCGCATCTTAGGAAATTTCACTGATTTGCCATTTTTGTGCAATATCACCACTTCATTATCGTCACTATCAAAACCAAGTCCAAGTCCACTACCAACTTTATTAGCAATAATCATATTTAGTTTTTTATTGATTAATTTTTCTTTGGCGTTAGCCACAAGATTTTTAGTTTCTGCAGCAAACCCAACTACAAATATTTTCCTCTTTAGTGATGTTACTGCGCTTAAAATATCAGGGTTTCGCTTCAACTCAATTGAAATTCTTTCGGTGCCTTTTTTGGTTTTTTGCGAACTGGAATTCGCCGGACGATAATCAGAAACTGCAGCAGCAGAAATAAAAACATCACAAGCACTAATTTCTTGCATTACTGCTTTATGCATCTCTTCTGCTGTATGAATATTGATGTGTTTTATTTTTGTTGAACAATCCAAATTTGTTGGTCCGCTAATTAAAACCACATAAGCCCCAGCCTCCAAAGCAGCTTCTGCTAAAGCGTAACCCATTTTGCTAGAACTATAATTACTGATATAGCGCACTGGATCGATATTTTCTCGCGTCGGGCCAGCTGTAATAACAATTTTTTTACCGTAAAAAAGCTGAGACTCAAACATTTTTGGGATTAATTTCAAAATCTCTTGGGGTTCAATCATTCTCCCAAAACCAACTTCACCGCATGCTTGTTCTCCAGATGCTGGACCAAATACAAAAATATTTCTTTTCTTCAAAGCAGCTATATTTTCCTGTGTGATAGCAGCTTGCCACATCTCTTTATTCATTGCAGGAACAACCGCAATGGGTGCAGTGGTAGCAAGACAAACCGCAGAAAGTAAATCATCTGCCAAACCATGAGTTAGTTTCGCAATAAAATTAGCGCTTGCTGGCGCAACCACAACTGCGTCGGCAAAACGAGATAGCGCAATATGTTCTAAATTTTTTCGAAAATGGGTTTTAAACAATTCGGTATAAACAGGTTCGCCGGATAGAGTTTGCATAGTTAAAGGAGTGATAAACTCTTCGCTGTTTTTAGTCATGATAACGCGTACTTTTGCTTTAAGATTACACAATCCTCTTACCAGCTCAGCAGTTTTGTAAGCTGCGATCCCACCAGTCATTCCAATGATGATATTTTTATTTTGCATAATCATTTAGGCTTGAACACAAACGTACTCACAACCGTAACTGCAGCCAACAACACAAACACTAGTGGCACATAATTTGGTTGTTTGAGCACCCCATAAATATAATTTACAAGCAAAGGAATCAACGCTGCAATTGTATAAGTAATGTTATAGCTAAACGCAGTGCCAGTATATCTTATGGCTGTTTGAAATGCTTGTGGTAGTAACACAAAATAACTAGAGGCCATCATAGCTATTATAGTTTCACAAAACATGATGAAAGCAAAAAGCGCTAAATAAGTTCCTGCTTGTAATAAAGAAAAAATTGGAAAACTAAAAATTATCATTACTAACGCCGCCACAATAAGCAAAATTTTGCGGTCAATATAATCAGAGATCCATCCAAAAATCGGAATTAAAATCGATGACCATATACATCCATAAGTCATCACTAAATAAATATCAGAAAAAGAAAAATGATAAACATTATTTAAATAAGTTGGCAAAACTAACATGAAAGTAATGAAACATGCCGGAAACAATAAAATTCCTATAACATTAAAAACCCGCCAAATATGCTGCTTAATTACCGCTCGGGTTAATTTAACATTAGATTTTTGTTTGGCCAAAAATGCCGGGGTCTCTGGAATATGTTTTCGAATATAAAATCCTACCAAAGCCAAACCACCACCCAATAAAAATGGCACCCTAAAACCCCAAGCCAACATTTTAGCTTCAGTTAAAACAGTTGTAAGAATCCAGGTCACAAAAGACCCCAACGATACTCCAAATCCAACTGCTGAAATCATAAAGCCAAAATGGAGTCCGTGCCGTTTTTCGTCAATATGTTCTGAAAGTAAAGTTAAAGCGCCCGGCAACTCTGCGCCAAAAACAATACCCTGTAAAATTCGACACAAACTAAAAAGTATTGTAGCCGTTAATCCTATGGTGCCAAAATCCGGGATCAAACCCATTAAAAAAGTAACACCTGCCATCCAAAGCAAAGTATTAGCAAAAACCTTTTTCCTGCCAAACCGATCGCCAAATATCCCAAAAATAACCCCCCCAAGCGGCCGAATTATATTACCAAGCGCCAGCACGCCAAAAGTAGCAAATAATGCCGCCACGTGATTAGTGCTTGGAAAAAATTGCTTGCTGATAAAATTGGCTAATAAGCTATAAATTACCAAATCGTAATATTCTAGCCCTGCACCAACACTTGTAAGAAAAGTAATTTTGGATTGTTTCATGTTAGGGATAATTATTATTGTACTTAGTACCCAACTAAAAAGGAAATTTTT
>MGXJ01000018.1:26244-34342 GCA_001801345.1 Gammaproteobacteria bacterium RBG_16_37_9
CAATCAAAAAACATTGTAAATTGTTTATTACGCTTAAGCTTTTCTTAATATTCGTGGTATATCTTATGTAATGTATAAGGTGATAAACACTATGATAGAACAAATAACATTGATACATGCGTACAAAATATAACATATTAACAAGGCTATAGAGAATTAAATGAAAACTAACGTATATTCAAATATCATTTTTGTTATAACTATGGGCTTAAGCGTTTCTTCCTGGGCTTATGGCAAAGAATTTGCGCCAAATTACAGAAATCTCATTGACTCTACTGTATCCACTAAATATATGGATACAGCTAGAAGTAGCAGCAGTAGTAGTAGTAGTAGTAGTGAAGGAAATGAACTGCCAAAACTAAGCGAAAAAATGCGGCTAGGAGGGATAATAACAAATAGTGACGTTGAGGGTGCAAGCTTTGGAATGACAATGTCCTATCAGTATAATGGAATAAAATCTTCTTTTCCAGAATACCACAAAAGCGGAGATACTTGGAGTGTCACAGCGCTTGAGAACCTGTTTTTAAACGGGCTATTCTCATACTACTTAGATGTTCTTTTTAATGAAGAAATTGGATATGATTCTGTGTATAACTACGAAATGTTCAATCAGGTTGCAATACCAGCTGAAAATGAAATGTTGACACTGAAGCAGTTGAGAGAACTTAAAAAATTACCTTCTTATGAACAAACCATAAAATGGCTGATCGGACTGGTTAAGAAACTAAAAGAAGATGATTTGCGTTCAGAAGAAGTAACAAAACTCAGTAAAACATTGGAGCAGTTACAGGAATGGGAAAATTTACCTTACAAGCAAGTTGTAGAAAAATTACAGGAACTCGCAAAGACCGATTCAAAGGAAGCAGAAAAATTAAAGAACCTGATATATGGTATTCCTAAATTTGATAACTATGACCGTCGTAAGCATGCTTCATTATTAAGTTTTTCTGAATTACGTTCTGATGCGCATGACACAGATTCGTTGCTTATATCGCCTGCACAATTAAAACCAATGGTTAGCTACCTTACAGCTGTAAAGCAAGGCATATCTCTAAATGATAAATTATCAATACTTGGGGCAATTTATCAAAAAGAAAAAATTGTTTTAGAAAAAATGCGTGGTCAGGCGGATAAAATAGATGTGAGTAAAATATACGCTCAAGATAGATTTGTTGATGACACACAATCTTGCATATATTTCTGGATAAAAGCTGCCATGAAAGAAGCAAAAGAATATTATAAAAGAGGCGACTTGAATAATGAAGCAGTAGAACACTATTTTCAAGGTTACATACCTGATTTTTTCAAAAGCCCCAGATATGAGCATATATTGGACCTTATTAACAAATGCGTGGTAACCACCCCATAATAAAACAGAATCTTCTGGTTTATACTTGTTTGATGCGGATTTTTAATCCGCATCAAACACATCAGTATTCGGTGGCGAAGTAAATACAAACTTTTTTGGTGAAATCTGAAGATTAATTATAATATTATTAAAATTAATCTGGCTTTTTTGATCTAAATTATCAGCGATAATCATGGCGTTTAGCCGACCATTAATAAACTGGATTTTTATCCATTGATACCCCGCTTCTTGATTTTTTCGTGTTTTTGGCTTTAATTCAAACCACAAATCTTGACCGGATTTTTTTAATTTGCTTATTTCAAACGAGAGCGTCATAGATTCTACTGGACTACTAAGCAACATTGCTGGGTTACTCGGATTGTTATAATCCACTTTGCGTTTTACTACCTGTTCTAAATCAGCGTCGTATAAAAAAGTTTTATTTTTATTTACAATAATTAATTGTTTATTTGGTTGCGTTATTTCCCATCTGAATTTCCCTGGACGCTCGAGCATCATTGTCCCAGTAGTTTTTTGCCCCACCCTAACCCCTCTACTATTTATCGAAAATTGTTCGAATTTTGCTTGCATGGTGCGAGTGTTGTTTAGTAGTTGGGCTAATTCATCGGCAGCAGTTGTGGTTGCAGCGATAACTTGATGTGCAGTTATAAAAAAACAAGCAGAAAAAACTATTTTAGTTATTAAATTTTTATAGTGCATATACAAAGCTCTTACCAATTTATTGAATGTTAAGTGGTAGCCGCGGACCCACAAAAAAGCCTGTCATCCTCGGACAAGCGAAGCGCAGATCCGAGGACCTCAATACTGTATGGTAGATCCTCAGGTCAAGCCCGAGGATGACAGCGTCAAGCCCGAGAGCCTGCCCTCCTCGGATCAAGTCCGAGGACGTTTAACACGAGGGATGATAATAGTGAGTAAGCATATCACTCCGCTGGTGGCGGAGCTAACACTTCACGATTCCCATTGCTTTCCATGGGACCAACGATGCCAGCAGCTTCCATCGCTTCAACAATTCTTGCAGCACGATTATAACCAATTTTTAAACGCCGTTGAATATTAGAAACTGAAGCACGCCGAGATTCTACTACAATAATCACTGCTTGATCGTAAAGCGGATCTTGTTCTGCATCGGCAAATTCTGGACTATTTTCAGAATCAATACCAGAAATTGGACCAACGCTGCCATCGAGAATTTCATCTAAATATTCTGGTCGACCGCGACGTTTTAGATCTTTAACTACACGATGAACTTCTTCATCTACTACAAATGATCCATGAATACGCACTGGAATTCCAGATCCTGGTGGCAAATAAAGCATATCACCAAAACCTAATAATTGTTCTGCGCCCGATTGATCTAAAATAGTTCGCGAATCTATTTTAGATGATACCTGAAAGGCAATACGAGTGGGAATATTAGCTTTAATTAAACCAGTAACCACATCAACTGATGGTCTTTGGGTAGCTAAAATCAAATGAATTCCAGCCGCTCGCGCTTTTTGTGCAATACGCGCTATAAGTTCTTCCACTTTTTTGCCTACGACCATCATCATGTCTGCGTATTCATCTGCTATTACCACTATATACGGCAATTCTTGTAGTTCTTCTGGAGCACCCATATCATGATCTTGCCATAATGGATCAAGCAAAGGCGCCCCTTTAGTTTTTGCCTCATGAACTTTATGGTTATAGCCTGAAATATTACGCACACCTAAAGTAACCATTAATCTATAACGTCGCTCCATTTCTGCCACACACCAACGAAATGCATTAATTGCTTCTTTCATATCAGTTACTACTGGCGCAAGCAGATGCGGAATATCAGCATATACCGAAAGTTCTAACATTTTGGGATCGATCAAAATTAGACGCACGTCTTTTGGTGTATATTTATAAAGTAGACTCAAAAGCAAAGCATTAATACACACAGATTTGCCAGAACCAGTAGTGCCAGCAACTAGTAAGTGCGGCATTTTAGCAAGATCAACAATAACTGGATAACCAGAAATATCTTTGCCAAGCGCCAGCGCCAAAGGAGCACGCGCATGTTCATATTGCTGTGACGATAAAATCTCGCGCAATCTAACTACCTCACGATTAACATTGGGCAGCTCTAAACCAATCACAGATTTACCCGGAATAATTTCTACGATACGCACACTGACCACCGATAACGAACGAGCTAAATCTTTTGCTAGACCAGTAATACGACTGGCTTTTGTTCCTGCAGCAAGTTGCAATTCAAATCTTGTTACTACCGGCCCTGGGTGGACAGCAACCACTTGTGCTTCTACTCCAAAATCATTCAAACGTAACTCAACATTACGCGACATCTCTTCAAGTTCTTTAGCTGTATAGTGAGTATCTGGCGCTTTTTCCGGTTTATCTAATAGCGACAATGGGGGTAAAGATCCAGCTAAACTAGGATCAAACAAGTCTACTTGGCGCTCACGTTCAGCACGTAAGCTAGATTTAATTGGCGTCGGTTGAGAAATTAATGGCGCTTTAACCAGAGGAGTTTCTATATCGTTTTTAATTTTATCATCGGCAAAATTAATCTGTGGTTCTAGTTTTTGCGCTTTGCGTTTACCAATAGACTCGCGCTGCGTGATTTGTAAAATTTGATCTCCGACAAAATCTATTAGATTAAAAATACTCTGCCCAAGAAATTCAACTGTTCGAATCCAAGATAAACCACTAAAAAGGGTGGTTCCAGTAAGAAACAAGACGAATAAAACTAAATTAGCCCCAATAACATTAAAAATATTTACCATGCCAGTTTGGAATAAATTTCCAAAAACACCGCCGGCACCAAAAGGTAAATTACCATCACCAAGATGCAAATCTGCTAGACTGCTTCCTGAAAGCAGGATCATAAAAAAACCAAAACTGCGCAAAATAAAGAAGATTTGAGTGGTTTCGTCTTTTTGTTGCTGTAGAAACGGTATCCAAGCTGCGTATATGAGCATGAATGGAAAAACATAAGCAACGTAACCAAAAATACACAAAAGCACATCAGCAAACCATGCGCCAACATAACCGCCAATATTAGCAACTCCCATGCCGCTGCCTGTGCGTGACCAGCCTGGGTCGGTAGCATGATACGATACCAAAGCTAAAAACAAAAAAGTCGCCACACCGACAGTAACAACCAAAATACCTTCGCGTAATATTCGAGATAGTTTGTGTTTATTTTGTATTTCTTGTTTTTTATAGTTTGCTTGAAACAAATTGCCACCTTACGTAAAATATGAGGTTCCACAAAACTGCTCGCTGCTTCGAGAGTCGGGGTTATGATAACAAATGAATACGAAGGACACTACAAAAATTATATAGCAATTCTTCACTTCAAGACATTGATTTGTATATTTTTATAATATACAATTAAAACCGTGAATGAAATCGTTTTACAAAATCTTATTGGATTCGACTGGGATAAATGGAACTTTAATAAAAATCAAGATAAACACAAAGTATCTTATTTGGAATGTGAGCAAATTTTTTTTAATTTTCCTTTATTATTATATGATGATACTAAGCATTCATCCCAAGAGAAGCGATTATATGCTTTGGATGCTTTAGGAAAAACAGATAATGAAAGATTATTGTTTATAGTATTTACAATTAGAAATAATTTAATCCGTATTATATCTGCGAGAGATATGTGCAAAAAAGAACGAGCTATTTATGAAAAAAATACCAACTTTTAAAAACCAAGAAGAAGAGACTACGTTTTGGGAGCGTGAGGATTCTACTAAATATATAGATTGGACCAAAGCAAAACTGGCAATCTTCCCTAAATTAAAGCCATCTGCTGAAACAATCTCCATAAGACTACCATTATCATTGTTAAATGAAATAAAAAATATTGCACATAAAAAAGATGTGCCTTATCAATCGTTGATTAAGATCATGCTTTCACAAGAAGTCTACTTATCGAGGGCACAAAAATAAATAGGTGATAATTCTTAAATGAGCAATCCAAAACACTATCAACTTATTATTCTAGGATCAGGGCCGGCAGGTTGCACCGCTGCTATTTACGCTGCGCGAGCAAATTTAAATTTTGCAATGATTACTGGATTAGAACAAGGCGGTCAGCTGACAAAAACTGATAAAATTGCCAATTGGCCCGGGGAGCCCAATGAGATATCGGGCTTAGATCTCATGGAAAAAATGATGAAGCAAGTGCGCAATTTTAGCTCTGATATCTTGCTTGATAGTATATTAAAAGCTGATTTATCAAAGCGTCCTTTTTATCTTAAAGGAGATGCTGATGAATACAGTTGCGATGCTTTGATTATTGCTACAGGAGCTTCGGCAAAATTTTTAGGTATCCCATCAGAACAAAAATATATGGGTCGCGGCGTTTCTGCTTGTGCTGTCTGCGATGGATTTTTCTATAAAAATAAAAATGTCGTAATAGTTGGCGGTGGCAATACAACAGCTGAAGAAGCATTATATCTAGCAAAAATTGCTGCAACCGTAACTATAATTCATCGACGTGATTCTATGCGCGCAGAAGCACTAGTGATTGATCAATTAAAAAAGACTACAAATATTAAATTTGAACTCAATAGTTTCGTTACAGAAATATTAGGTGATGAGAAAGGTGTTACTGGGGTAGCTATTCAAGATGTAAACTCAAACGCAACAAAAATCATAGAAGCCCAGGGAGTATTTATCGCTATTGGCTATAAGCCAAATACCGATGTTTTTGCTGGTCAATTAGAGATGGAGCAAGATTATATTAAAACTGGATATGGCGCTAAAACTGCAACCAGTGTGCCAGGAGTTTTTGCCGCTGGAGATGTTGCATCTGGGTATTATCATCAAGCAGTTATAGCTGCAGGATCAGGCTGCACCGCTATGCATGATGCAAAAAACTTTTTATCTTCTTTAGAGAAATAGAGTTCTTTCAAAACCAAGTATTTTGGCATAATACAAGGCGCACATGAAGCGAGCAAGCGGATCCCGTTTAAAAACATAACGGGACAAGGTTTACTTTTACGTAAATGAGCATTACTCGCAACATCCAGTTGCTCGCCCTTGCGGGCCTGCCTTCGGCAGTTGCGAAATTTGACACATCCATGTCAAATTTGTGCGAGTGAACGTGCAACGCAGTAGTATGGCAAAAGACGTGGGTTTTGAAAGAAGTCTAATAAATAGTGGTCAAATTCTTTGAATGTGGTATATTTTATAGGCTGTTTCAGAATAGGTTTTTTCTAAATTCATTATGGAGATATGAAAAAATGTGCAAAAGAATGTGTAACAGAATTACAGCTACAGTTGTTATCGTGGTCGCATTGGCTTTAGCAATCACCGTTAGTGTTTGGCATCAACAAGGTTTGGCTTATATCATTTTTGTAAGCAGATTCTTCGATGTTATGTTGCCAGTGCTTGCTGTCGGGGCATTACTTAAATATTTGCTCTGTGGTAGTTGTGGTTGCCATCATGAGCATGATCAAGATACATGTCATAAAGGCTAGAAAGCGATTAGATTTGGTGGTAGCCGCAGGTTTTAGCCTGCGCTTATATTTAACGTAAGCTAAAGCTTGCGGCTACCAATTGTGGTTACCATTAGTTTCGATAGCAGCTATATCTTCCATCTGCTTCTTCCGTTTTTCATGCAAAATTTGACGCAAATTTTTCTTATCTTCACTCATAATAATTTCGGGAGTTAATCGCACTCTTTTAGTGGTTTTATAAGCCAATAATACTTTATCTAAAATGATGCCAAATTTTTTGCTATTGGCTTGGCATGCAAGAAAAGCTTGTTTTAATCGATCTAACTTTCTATACGCATCTGAATGTTCCAGCAAAGTCACCAAACCATCGGCATTTTTAGACAACTTATAAGCTTCATTTTTAAGCTTAATAACTAATAGAGATAATTCTTTATAGGCATTGGGCACACGATATTTTCTACAAAGCTTTGTAATCTGGGGTTGCTCTAAGCTATACATCATAGCAGCAAAACGCACGACGCTCTCTTGGCTTAAAATCACAGCTTGTTTTAACGCTTTTTTACAAGCTGTTAGATGATCTGCTATTTCAGGAAATAACTTCAATAAAACCTGGCAATTTTTTAGCACGACAAAAAATCTTTCAGGAAATTGTTCGCCAAGTGCGCGTTCTAATTCTTGCCATACTCTTTCTGGCACTAATGCATCAACTTCGCCATTTACGAGCATTACTTGCATTAGTTTATTAGTTTCGGCATGAACTTTAAAATCGCCAAACCGAGCGGCAAATCGAGCCACTCGCAAAATACGCACAGGATCTTCGGCAAATGCTGGAGAAACGTGACGTAAAATACGTTTTTTTAGATCGTTACAGCCGTTATATGGATCAATAATTTTACCATCTAGATCTTCGGCAATTGCATTGATCGTTAGATCTCGTCGTTTGAGATCTTCCGCTAAAGTAACTTTGGGGTCAGAATAACAAACAAAATCAGTATAGCCTTTGCCAGTTTTACGTTCAGTGCGGGCCAAAGCATATTCTTCATGGGTTTTAGGATGTAAAAACACTGGAAAATCACGACCAACTTTTTTAAACCCTTTTTGCAACATTTCCTGAGGTGTAGCACCAACCACCACCCAATCTCGTTCTTTAATTGGGAGGCCTAACAATTTATCGCGAACTGCACCGCCAACAAGATAAACTTTCATCGAATTCTCAATGTGTGTACAATAATTTAACTATGGCAATATAAAATTAATACAA
>MGXJ01000019.1:0-1232 GCA_001801345.1 Gammaproteobacteria bacterium RBG_16_37_9
ATACTCCTCGCAAAATGAATTTTACGCTGCGCTATCCCTGCTTCGCGCCATGGGGGCTTGCCTGCGGCAATTCAAATTCGCTCCAAGCGAATTTGTGGCGCGGCGCCGTTATTTTTTGCGGCCGGAGTTTATAGTTGCATAAATGAGGACCGCAAAAAATAAGGGCAACACAGCATTAAATTCATTCTGCGAGGAGTATATATGAATATACAAAAAATTTTACTTACATGTTTTTGTGCCTTAATTTTGAGTGCATGTAGCACCAAAGACTACAGCCCAGATGTTTATAAAAAATATACCGCTAAACAAATTTTGAAGAATGGGGAACAAGCGCTCAGTAAGCACAACTACAACGAAGCAGTAAAATATTTTGAAGCAATTGATGCTCTTTATCCATTTGATCCGGAGGCACAGCAAGGTCAAGTAGATGTTATTTACGCTCATTACAAGGCAGAAGATTATGCTTCAGCGCTTGCCTCAGCTAGCCGCTATATTCATTTATACCCTGAGGGAAAGCATACGGATTATGCGTATTATATGAAGGGAGTAGCAAATTTTGATAAAGATAAAACATTGTTACAAAGATTATATCCCAGAAAACAAGAAAATCTTGATGTTTCTAATTTACAAGCGGCTTTTATTAATTTTGGTGAGTTTCTTAAGAGATTTCCAAAAAGTGTGTATGCTAAAGATGCGGAAAAAAGAATGCATTATGTGCGTAATTTGTTAGCTAGCCACGAACTTTATATAGCTAAATTTTATTTTGATCGCAAAATTTATGTAGCTGCAGTTAACCGAGCAAGCTACATTGTGCAGCATTTTGAAGGTGCTCCACAGATAAAAGATGCGCTCAGAATTATAATTAAATCATATCGTGCCTTAGGAATTGATAAGCAAGCTAATGATGCCTTGCGTGTTTTTCAGCTGAACTTTCCTAAAGAACGGGTTTAACCTACCTTCAGAGTATCAAAAAGCGTATTTATAATAGGCTTTTTTTCAATAATTTTTATCCATAACGTGAGTGTTGCAATCCGAAAATTTTGAAATGAATTTCCTCTGTCTTAAGAATCCTTACGTTTTCCTACTGTGTTATCATTCGTGTCAAGCGTCCTCGGGCAAAGACCCGAGGAATGCAGGCTCCCGCGCTCTCCTGCTGTCATCCTCGCGCTTGACGCGAGGATGACAATTAAAAGGCGCCAGAGAGCCTGCCTTCGTGTTTAACACGATGGATG
>MGXJ01000019.1:1282-2877 GCA_001801345.1 Gammaproteobacteria bacterium RBG_16_37_9
AAAGTACTTTTTACAGTATTGATGCCCTGTGAATTATTTTATATGGTATAAAATCTTAATATAGGAAGCATAATAAAAATAAAAAGACAGCAATCGCAAGGTAGCTTAACGCATTGTAAAAATGAAAGTTACCATGGGGGTGCTATGTCTTTTGATGATTTATTGAATCAAGTAATGAAGATGAAGGCTAGTGGAAAGAAGCCGATATTATTAAGCGATGAAGAACAAAAAGCCGCTTATAATACTGATAGTAAAAAATGTCGGGTATCGGGGACAAGGTCACTGGTCGCATATGGCCTAGGAATTAAATATGGAAATACGTATTTTACAAGGCGTGAGGCCGAGTGCATGGCGTTATTGCTGAAAGGAAAGACGATTAACAGTGTCGCAAGTATACTAAACTTATCTCCGCGAACAGTTGAGTATTATATAAAAAACATGAAATCTAAACTTGGTTGTCGCACTAAATTTGAATTGGTTGATTTAGTTTATGCCAGTGAGTTTATGAAGAATGTGGATTTTTAGGATGATTGTTCTGAGTTGATATTGTTGCGTATATAGAAGAGAGTCGTCATTGCGAACCGCAGGCGCGAGCGATCTGATATGAGGCAGGTAGTATCGCGCCGAAGGTGAAGCAACCCAGTGACAACCATGAATAGCAGTATTTTACGTCTTGTTGGTTTTTGGCTTGAGTTATTAAAGTAGTAAGGCATGGCGGCAAAATACTATTATCTGACTCTAATACTGGATTGCTTCGCTTTCGGCGCAAAAAACATTATGCCATAAATTAGATTACTCGCGCCTTCGCTCGCAATGACGTTGCTGCGGTTTTTACTATCCACGCAACAATATCAGCTCGGGATTGACATAGATCCACCCATATTTTTTGCAACATACCGCCGTTTCCCATATAATCCTTATATACAAAGAGATAGCTGCAACCTGAAGCTGAAGCATTTTTTAAGATAAGGAGAGAAAAATGAGCCACAAATCTAATACGGAAAAAGAATTGGTTGGTATTATTGTTGGTGGAGGTCCTGCTCCAGGCATCAACGGCATAATAAGCGCAGTTACAATCGAAGCCATTAATCAGGGCAAAGAAGTTGTCGGAATTGTAGGCGGATTCAAAAGCCTTTTTGAAGGCAAAAAAAATGTCATACCGCTTACTATCGATGATGTTTCAAGGATTCATGCCACAGGCGGTTCTATCCTTCGCACTTCGCGAGATACTCCTAGTAATGCTAAAGTAAAATTCAAAACTCTCATGGCTTCACTAAAAAGTATCGGCATAAGATATCTAGTCACCATAGGTGGCGACGGCACGCTCCATATGGCCAATTGGATTGAAAGAGAGGCTCGGTGTGCAATCAGTGTTGTTCATACACCTAAAACAATAGATAACGATATACAGTTGCCCGGAGGATTTTCAACTTTTGGATATCAGACAGCGCGTCATGTCGGTGTTGGTATTGTCAATAATATTATAGAAGATGCTCGCACTACAGGGCGATGGTATTTTATTACAACTATGGGGCGCCATGCAGGTCATCTTGCGCTTGGTATTGGAGAGGCTGCTGGGGCTACGATATCGCTTA
>MGXJ01000019.1:2902-8145 GCA_001801345.1 Gammaproteobacteria bacterium RBG_16_37_9
ACTCTCATTTAAAAAAGTCGCTGATATTCTTACCGGTTCAATTATTAAGCGATTATCTATGGGTAGAGACCATGGCGTAGCGATACTTGCAGAAGGTATTTCGGAGATGTTTGATCTTGAAGAGCTAAGTAGATATGAAGATGTTGAAAAAAACGAGAAAGGTGAAATTAGACTCCCAGATCTCCATATTGGCAGGGTGCTTAAAGATTTTGTCAATAAAACGCTACAATCAATGGGAATAAAGGTTGGTATTATCGTAGATAAGAATATTGGTTATGAACTACGTGCCGCAGATCCTATTCCATTTGATGTGGAATATGTAAGAAATCTTGGTTATGGCGCTATACGTTATCTTTTGCAGGGCGGCACAGGTTCAATGATTGTTTTTTATGAAGGAAATATCAAGGCAGTGCCATTTATCGAAATGATTGATCATACTACAGGAAGAATGAAAATCAGAAAGGTGGACATCAATACAGAAACCTATGAAGTAGCAAGAAAATATATGATCCGCCTTGAAAAGGAAGATTTTGAAGGCGAGCGTTTAAAAAAACTTGCCAAAACTGCTAATATGACCCAGGAAAAATTTAAGAAGCGTTTTGAGTATATATTGTCTTAGGTGAAGTGATCCCCGCAAAATTAAAATAATTATCCGTTAGGAGCTAAATTTAATGTTAGCCAAAGGTTCGCGTTATTTGCAAACCGTAGAGCTGGGTTGTTGAGTGTAGAACAATCCAAGCTCTGAAAGAGCGAAATAAATGCTAATCAATTTTTGCAACAGCCATAACAGTCCCTAACAAAAACAATCCCCCTGCAATAACCAGTGGCAAATTGAAACTAAAAACCAATAAAACACCTGTGACTGGAGGCACTACTGCCCACGCAAGAGCAGCTAAACTATTGCCAACTCCCATCATCCATCCCTGTTCGTTTTCTTTAGCACTATCAGAAAGATTAGTAATAATAGCGTTTGCTCCGATGGCAATAGCAAATGACATTGGTAAAATATTAATCCAGATGCCAATTTCAGAATTATAAATTACATTTACAAAGCAACAAATTGCTGCGATGACAAGAGTGATAGAAATAATTTTTTTTAAGGAAATATAGCGAGTTAAAATGCGGACCATTACCAGTAAGCAAAAGCAAAATATCACTCCAAGCAGCGATAAGTAATATCCAAGTAAGCGACTGGAATAATTATATTTTTGAATTAAAGCTAAAAAATTAGTTTGTAGATATAACGCCCAGCCAATTTGCAGACATAGATAAATCAGCGCAGTTATACGAATATTTTTATTAGTAAAAGCTCGGGCAAAGATGAAAAGTTTTTGTATAAATCGTAATTTATTTGTAGCTTGAGTTTTATCGATTTTCTTGTAAGTTTTTAGTAGAAATAACGAGCTTAGCAAAGCAAGCATTGCTGCAAAATAAAATGGAGTGGTGAGATTAAACCAACCGACTAACGTATTGTCTATCAATAAACTACTAATTATTGGGCCAAAAATAAAACCAATATTGTTTGCTGCTGAAATAATTCCAAGGTGAGCCGATTTATTTTCTTTGGTGCTAATATCAATTATGGCTGCTTGGGCAATTACTTGGCTTGCGGCGATAGCCCCAAGCCATGCTCGACTAAAAATTAATAGTAACAACTGATTAAAAATTATGCCAAGCGCAGTTATCCCCATGCCGATAGCGGTCCCAATAAGACAAACAAGCAGAACTTTGCGTCGACCAATATAATCAGAGAGATCGCCAAGAATTGGTGCGCCGAGAAATGTAAACAAAGGTGCAGTGCCGATAGTTATGCCGTATAAAATATTTCGCCACTGGATCGATACCGAATTTGCAAATAGTGTGGTAGTTTTGCTGGTAAATAATGGACCAAGCAGTGGCCATACAAATCCGACTCCCATGGTATCAATTGTGATTATCAAAAATAAAGCGATAATCAAAAGACGATTATTGGATTTATCAGTTGTCACGTATTTTATTTTACTCTTTTATAAAGGCTAGTTAGTGTTGTGGTTGCAAGAATATGTTTTTCCATTGACTTACGCAATATTTTGCTAGTTACCGTTCCTGATAAATTAAGCATGGTATCTAAAGCGTATAGATGAAAAATATAGCGATGTTCGCCTGATGGTGGGCAAGGCGCGCCATATTCTGCTTTAGGCCAACTGTTGAGGCCGACTTTAGTTCCCTTGGGTAAAAGAGTTACGTTTTCTGGCAAAGAATTTGTTGTTGGTGGCAGATTATATAAAACCCAGTGATCCCAAGTTCCCGCTGGTGCATCAGGATCATCATAGATTAAAGCAAATGATTGAGTATTAGCAGGTGCATCTTGCCAATTAATTGGTGGCGAGATGCTTGTTCCATCACAGGTATATTTAGTCGGTAGTTTGCCGCCATCGGTAAAAGCAGTGCTGGTTAGTTTCATTGCTATGGCTCCTTGGGTTAAAAATAATAGTATTAAAACTAGTAAAGTTTTGTGTGGCATTTAGGTGTCAAGTCCTTACAACATACAACGCATTTGCTTTTATAACTGAGCCAGATTATGACAGATTTCGTTGTGTGTTGTAAGGACTTGACACCTTTTTTTATCTTTAGTCTAATTAAGGAGAGAAAAGGAATATGTTGAATATAAACCTCCGTAAAATTCATGCAGTTATTATTGTGTGTATATCAATGCTTATGCTTACTCCATGTGTTTATGGTAAAGAGGACAAGTTAAAGATGCTAAGCATTATGGGAGCGTTGCAATCCGAAAATTTTTAAACGAATACCCTATCTTGTCATCCCCGTAGGGAAACGGGGATCCAGCGCAAGGATGCGAATATATTGGTCCGCACGATACTGCGTCCATGTAACTGGATCCCAGCAGTCCCTGCTGGGATGACACGAAAGTTCGGATTGCAACAGCCCCATTATAGAAAAGATCGAAAAAGGAATGGAGCAATTAGATTCAGGGCTAGAGAAAGGTAGTTTAGATATAGATAAGTTGAAAATTAAAGTAATAGAATTGGGTTATAAAAAAACTTATGAAGAAATAAAATTTAAAGTAAAACCCAAAGTTTTAAAATTAGATAACCTAATGATGGGGCGTCAATTTGATTTGATTATTTATATAATGGAAAATAAAGATTTTTTTGGGCTAGACAATGAAGAGATAAAGATTATTGATAATTATTTGAATTACTATGGTGAAAATGATATTTGGATTTCGCGTGCTATTTCTATAGGTAACGAATCTTACGAACTTAAATCTTTAATAGATGGAAAATCAAAAGAAGAAAGTCTAATTGAAATAATGAGATGGCTTTGTAATAGAGGCATAGATTTAAATAAAATTTTTATTCTTCATACAGCGGCATTTTTTGGTAGTTCAAAGCTTATACAATTGATGGCTAAAGCTGAATTAGAGATAGATATTAATGCTATAGGGGATGATGGAAAAACCGCCCTTCATGTTGTAGCTTCATCATTGTATGGTAATCAAGAAACGGTAGAGGCGCTTATTGAATTTGGAGCAGATATTAATGCATTTGACCGTAATAACAATACTCCGCTTGATCTTGCGAAAAAGATGTTTGCATATATAAACGCGAGCACGTTGCGTTTAAGTATTTATGATGAATATAAAAGGAATGCACAAGCGATTATAAAATTGTTGGAAGACAGTGGCGCGTTAACAGGTGAAAAAGTTAAGGAGCAAGGAGATCAATCTACAAGTACAAGCGGTGGTTGGTTGAGGTATTTAGGAGCCACGATGATGCCTCACTGATAGATCCCCACCAATTTTTTGAAAAATCTACCCGTAATGGTTGTCATCCTCGCGCTTGACGCGAGGATCTAGCATAGCATGTCGAGATCCTCGGATCTTCGTCCGAGGATGACATAGAATTTAGAGTATAGAACGATCCAAGCTCTGAAAGAGCGAAATGTGTGATTGTTATGCATAACATAAACCTAAAAAAGAATTATTTTTATTTCGCTCCTTCGGAGCTTTTTATTATTTTTACAATATACCCAGACCTGCACTCGCTTCGCTCGTTCAGTCTGGGCTAACATAAATTTAGCCCCTGCGGGGCTGTGGATTTATTTTAAAATTTGTGGGGATCCATCAGAACCTTTTACAAAACTCTCGCAATAAACCCTTTCAAATAATTAGTTTCCATAATCGCTGGATGTATCGGGTGATCTTGGGCTTGATGCAACTGTTCGATGATAGATATTATGCGTTTTTCTTTGAGCATTGTTTGTCGCAGAATATCAAGCAACATATCGCGCGATAAATGCAAAGAGCAGGATGTTGTTACTAAAATTCCATTTGATTGTAAAATATTTAGCGCCAAACGCTGTAAACGCAGATAGGCTTCGGTGCCAGCAGTGATATCTTTTTGACGCTTAATAAAAGCTGGCGGATCTAAAATAATTACATCAAATAATTTTTTATCGGCATGCAAATCTTTTAGCGCTGAAAATGCATCAGCACAAATAGATGTAACTTTATCGCTTACTTTATTCAGTTCTGCATTTTGTCTTACTTGTTCTAAAGCAGGTTCAGAAGAATCTATACAGGTAACATTTTGAGCGTTATTTACAGCCGCAGTTATGCCAAAACTTCCGCTATAACTAAAAACATCGAGCACATTTCTATTTTCAACATATGCAGCTAGACGAGCACGATTACATCTTTGATCGTAAAACCAACCAGTCTTTTGTCCAGTTTTTATTGCTGCAATAAAATTAATCCCATTTTCTTCCAAGGTTATCTGTTCTGGTGGTTCGCCATATGCAGCTTCAACGTAGCTTGTCAGATTTTCAGTTGTGCGAACAGGGCTATTATTGCGCAGGAGAATTGATGTTGGTTTGATCACATGAATTAGTGCTTCTACAATTAATTCTTTTAAATTTTCTATGCCAGCGGTGTTTAATTGAGCCACTAATACATCATCAAAACGATCAACTACCAGGCCCGGCAGCTGATCACTTTCGCCAAATATTAAGCGATAAAATGGTTTATCAAAACAAAGGTTGCGACATATGAGTGCTTGTTTAATCCTAGTTACGAAAAATTCAAGATTGATTTCTTCTTGCGGATTAGATGTTAGTAGGCGCGCACAAAGAAGAGTATTGGGATTAATATAACCCCTGCCTAAAAGTCTGTGGCTCGCAGTTTTAATTTCTACAAGTTCACCTGGCGTGAATTTTTTTAGTGGCGAAAATTTGGGATCGAT
>MGXJ01000019.1:8157-8557 GCA_001801345.1 Gammaproteobacteria bacterium RBG_16_37_9
AATCCATAAGTGCCCGGCTAAAAGCCGGCGTTCTTCGTTCTTTTTTAAAACTAGTTCTTGCATAAAACCTCTTTTTTTGTTGTCATCTAAGCAAAGGCTTGTCATTCCGAGCGAAGCGAGGGACCTCCCATTATCTGTCATCCTCGGATGAAGATCCGAGGATCTAACATTATAGAGATCCTCGTGTCAAGCACGAGGATGACAACGTTGGGAGACCCTTGGAGCTTGTCCTGTAAAAGTTCAAGGGTTACGTGCTACCTTTAAACACTATCCTTATCGGAGTTCCAGAAAGATCAAGCGCTTCGCGAAAAAAATGCTCTAAATAGCGGCGATAACTTTCTGGTAAAAGATCAACGCGAGTGCCATGAATAATAATAGTGGGCGGCGCATAATGTCCCGC
>MGXJ01000020.1 GCA_001801345.1 Gammaproteobacteria bacterium RBG_16_37_9
CTTTTACTGCTTTTTCTGCCGCTTCTTTTGTCGCTTTTTCTGCTTTTGCTGCTTTTTCTGCTACTTCTTTTGTGCTCGTTTTTACATTTTCATCTTTTTCTTTTTTCTTTTCTTCTGCTTCTTCTGCTGCTTTTGCTGCCGCCGCTGCTTTTGTTGCTTCCTCTGCCGCTTTTGTTGCAGCTTCTGCTGCTATTTTTGTCGCTATTTCTGCTTGCGCTGCTGTTTCTGCTACTTTTTGTGTGTTCTCTTTTACAATTCCTTCTTTTTTTCCTTTTTCTTCTTTTGCAATTCTTACTGCTTCTTCTTTATTTTCAACTTCTTTTTCTAGAGCCCCAATTTCTCCTGCTGTTTTTCCAGCTGTTTTTCCAGCCGTTTTTCCAGCCTCTCTTGCTGCTATCGCCGCTTCTAATTTTTTTTCTGCTTCTTCTACTGCTGCTGTTGCTTCTGTTAATGCTGTTGTTGCTTTTGTTAATGCTGTTTCTGCGTTTATTTTTGCTGTATCCGCTTCTATTTTTGCTGCACCTGCTTTATCTGCTACTACTTTTGCTTCTTCTGCTACTGTTGTTGCTTCTTCTGCTACTGTTGTTGCTTTTTCTGCTGCTTTTGTTGCTTCATCTGCATCATTTTTTGCTGTTTCTAATTTTTTTTCTGCGCCTATTACTTCTTTTTCTGCGTTACTTGCGTTATTTGCTGCTTCTACAGCGCGTGTTTCTGCGGCATCTGCTAGTGTTTTTACTGCTTCTGCTGCTTTTGTCGCTTCTGTTACTGCTTTTGCTACCTCTTCCTCTAGTTTTTTTGCTTTTTCTGTCGCTTCCTTCACTACCTCTTTTATTTTTTCTACAGCTTTTTCAGCTATTTTTGTTAATATTGTTATTGCATCTTGCCCTGCTAAACTTGATACATCTACTCCAATTGCTATTGCTTCTGCTCTAGCCGCTAAGGCTTCTGCCTTTGTTTTTTCTTCTTTTTCTAGTGTTGCTCTTTTTGATTCTAAATTTTTTAAAAACTCTTTTGCGTCCCTTAGTAAACTAGATCGTATAACTCGCGCTCTTCGAAGAAGGTCTGTTATCGCTTTACTGTTCTTCCCAAAAGAAGTATCAAATTGTTTAAGTATTACATATTTTTCTCCTGCAGCTATGTTGATTGCTTTGTCTAATTCTCCTTCAAATGCAGCTCGTAGCTGCACAACATACTGATCTTTATCGACTTTCCCTTTCTTATCAAACGGTATCTTTTGTCCTGTTCTGGGATTAGTAGCATTTAAAAGTGCAGTTCTTATTGCTCCTTTTGCTCCTCCTTTTTTAGCATCAACTATACGCAACGACCCTACAAATGTATCTACGTGGCTTTCTATTGCTGTGTCTAATTTTTGTTCTGTTTGTTCTTTACGCGGGGCCATAAAATCACCTCATAAAAAAATTTCATTTATTCAATCTAAATTCAAAAATTGGAGTATGGCAAAAACCTGTTTGTAGCGATCTTTTTGTCACCATTTGTGCTCGACATAAGGATCTCTCCCCATGCTGTCATCCTCGCGCTTGACACGAGGATCTACTATGCAGTGTTGAGATCCTCGGATCGGTGCTTCGCTTGTCCGAGGATGACACCTAATACGCTTCGATTGTCCGAGGATGACACCTACTCCCACCTACTCCGCGCCAGAAACTTTATCATTAACTTTACGCTTAACGGGTGTGCGCTCCCAAACTAATCCATTATCTTTAAAATGCTTAACCAGACGATCGTAACATCTTTCGTCATTTGCATCTGGGCTATAACCGCTAATATCAAATCCATATTTTTTGGATTCTATCCAAATAAAACGCTGCATCATTTTGGTGCCAGCGATTAATTCAACCGCTGACCAACCTTTTTCGGCAATAAGATCTGCGATTTCAGAAACCGTAATTATCTGGCTGCCAATTCCGCTACTACCGCTTCCGCCACCACTTGATCCAGCATCACCACTGCTTGATCCATCTTTTTTCTTAGGTTTGGCATCATGTGGAGCAGATGTGCTTATGGCTTCGCCATAATCATGAATTATCCAACCTGTAGATGCTGTAACAAAATTTATAGTTGTTTCTTCAGTAAATATTGCATTAACATTAACTAGTTGTAAAAAGGGATAAAAAGCATCACAAATATACTCAACGTTAGCATGAAGTTCCGATCCCAAGTTCTTGGGTAAACTTATGCCTAGACTGCGTTGTGCCCAGGGATTAGAAATTAATTTAGGAACTGATGATGATTCCGTAGCCATAAAAACTTCCCGTTACTGTATTTGCAAAGATACGACAAGCACATTGTAACAAATTACTATTTGATTTACAAAAAACCTCCGGTTATCATTCGTTGGATCTAGTTTATTAAATTTTATATGAGGCCTCTCCAATATGCGCAAACCTATTTTTTTGATTTTTGTGGCTATGCTTTTATTGCCTGGCTGTGGCAAACTGCATCCATACTGCGTTGATATACAACAGGGAAATATCATAGATACTGCCATGATAGCAAAACTACATCTTGGTATGAATAAATCAGAAGTTAATGATACTTTAGGGACACCCGTGCTGAAAGATATGTTCGATACTGACACCTGGATCTATGCATATACCAATCAAATAGGTGGCGGAAAAATCGAGAAAAAGAAACTAATCCTTAGGTTTAAAAACTCTAAGTTGGTTGAGATAAAATAGAGTTCTTTCAAAACCTGCGTCTTTTGTCATACTACTGCGTTGCGCATTCCCTCGCAATGCTCATTTACCTAGAAGTAAACTCCGCTTGCTCGCTTCATGCGCGCCTTGTATTATGCCAAAATACTAGGTTTTAAAAGAACTCTAATAAATAAAATTATTAAATGTCAGACCAAATAGCAAACAACCGCAAAGTTCGACATGACTATCAAATAGAACAAACCTTTGAAGCCGGAATAGTCCTTGCTGGCTGGGAGGTTAAGAGCTTGCGCGACGGGAAAGCGCAACTTTCTGAAAGCCATATTATAATCAAAGGCGGAGAAGCATTTTTATTAAACGCTCACATAGCTCCTCTAAAAACCGTTTCTACCCACATCACAGCTATTCCAGATCGCACTCGTAAACTGCTACTTAACAAAAGAGAATTAGATAAATTAATTGGGTCCGTTGAGCGCAAAGGTTATACACTTGTGCCGCTTAACCTCCATTGGAAAAACAATAAAGTTAAAGTAGATATAGCACTAGCTAAGGGCAAAAAACACTATGACAAACGGGAAACCGAAAAGCGTCGCGACTGGGAGCGGGAAAAACAGAAGCTGGTGAAGCTGAGGAAATGATTATGCTAACAAAATTTGGTAACCCATACATTCCACAAAAAAATTATATTGATTTTGATCCATCTGATTTTATCAAAAATAGAATTGCTTTGGCGCGCATGAAGGCAAAAATAACTCAAACATCTTTGGCCAAATCTCTCAACGTATCACAAGCCTATATTAGCAAGATTGAAAATGACGAATATAAGATAACTGAAAAACTATTTGCAAAGGTTAATGGCGTTATTGAAAAAATAAGTAAAGGCGTCAAGTAATGAGGCTGTTGCAATCCAAACCTTCGTGTCATCCTCGGGCGTAGACCCGAGGATGACAGTAGGAGAACCCCCTACATCTGTTCAACAACTTCAATCCCAAGCAAATTCAAACTCACCTTGAGAATTTCTGAGGTCAGCGCCGCAAAAGCCAAACGGCTATCATGTTGCTTTTGATTAGCGGCTTTCATAATTGGACAATTCTCATAAAAACGCATGAATAATACGGCAAGATCGTATATATAACTGCAAATATAATGGGGATAATTCTCATTTGCCGCTTGCAAAAGACGATCGGCAAACTTTACTAAATGGACCGCTAAATTATGTTCATCAATTTGGGTAATTATTACTTGGTGATTTAAGTAATGTTCCATAGGCAGATTGGCCTTTCTAAAAATACTGCTGATTCGCACATATGCATATAACATATAGGGTGCTGTATTGCCCTCAAAAGCAAGCATTTTATCGAAATTAAAAACATAATCGCAAACTCGATTCTTAGATAAATCAGCATATTTCATCGCGGCGATACCTAAAACGTCGGCTAATTTATTTATTTCAATTTCTGACCACTGAGAATTACGCCCACGAATTATTGTTGCAGCACGCTGCACCGCTTCATCAATCAAAGTTATTAATTTTACCGTATCGCCCGAACGAGTCTTAAATGGCTTATTATCTTCCCCAAGCATGGTGCCAAAAGCCACATGTTCCATAATGGTTTCTGGTCTTACCATTTTGGCTTTTTTTACTGCGGCAAACAGTTGCTTTAAATGCAACGCTTGGCGAGCATCGACAACATACACCAAATGATCTGCATGTAAATTTTGGACTCGATCATAAATCGCTGCAATGTCAGTGGTTGAATATAAATAAGCGCCATCTTTCTTTTGAATAATAAACGGTGTTTCATCTTTTACATCTAATTCACCTGGTGCAAAAAAAACACATTTAGCGCCATCGCTATCTACTGCTATTTTTTTTGCGATTAAATCATTAACTACCATGGGCAACAAATCGTTGTATGCACTTTCACCCACAGCATCTTCGCGAGTTAATTTGGTTTTTAATCGATCATACACTCCTTGACAGTGATCAAGAGAAACTGCAACAAATTGTTTCCATAAGGCAAGAATTTTGCTATCCCCTGACTGCAATTTAACCACGTATTCTCGTGCATGATCAGCAAATTCTTGATCTTCATCAAAACGAGTTTTAGCTTTGCGATAAAAATCTTCTAAATCACTTAATTCCAAAGTAATATCAGAGTTATCTTGTTTTATTTCGACTAGATAAGCCATGAGCATACCAAATTGGGTGCCCCAATCACCAACGTGATTACGCCGAATTACTTCATGACCTAAAAATTCATACAAACGCACCAAAGCATCGCCGATAATAGTGCTTCTTAAATGGCCAACATGCATCTCTTTGGCTAAATTAGGCGAGGAATAATCGACAACTACTTTACGGCACTTGGCTGCGGTAACTTTCAGTAAATCCTTATTTAAAACTTGATTTAAATATTCGTTAGATAGAGTAATGTTGATAAATCCTGGACCAGCTACTTCTAATTTGGCAATAACATTCTTGGTGTCGACTTGTTCGACAATTTTTGTTGCTAGTTCGCGAGGGTTGGCTTTTAGATTTTTGGCTATCGCCATCACGCCGTTAACTTGATAGTCGCCAAATTCTGGTTTACTTGATTCGTGTAAAACTACGGGAAATGACGCATCAAAGCCTAGCTTTTCAAAAGCAGCTTTAAATCTTTGTTCTAGTAATTTTAAAATGGTAGTTGTCATCCCGAGCACAGCGAGGGATCTCCATGGTAAGAATCCACACCAAGGAGATCCCTCGCTGCGCTCGGGATGACACCCTCTTTTTGCCATCCTCGGGCGAAGACCCGAGGAGGATGACAGTAAGGACATTCTTTTATTACAACGTAATCTTCCCCATCACTAAAGCCACAACACATCCAATCCCCAAAACGCTAATAATCAAAAACAAAAGCACTTCATATTTATTAAAAACTTTTTGCTTACGTCGTCTCTTATTAAAAATAAAAACAATGCTTCCCACAAAATACAATATACTAGTTAACAACAGATACTTGCCTGCGGCGGCATAAAATAACCAAATTCCATACACTATTGCCACTAAACTTATTAATAAATCCTTGACTCGTTCTTTTGCCGATTCTTCTTCATATGTCTTCCCTAAAAAAGCTAGCAACGAAGCATAAAACGCGGAAAATAAATATGGCAGTAAAATTGTAGAAGCTGCTAGTGATATTGTAGCCAAATATCCCGACTTATAAAAATGAGCAACGATCAAGTATAATTGCTGACAAACTGCGGTAATTAACAATGATCCTGATGGAGAATAAGCTTTGTTTTCCGATGCAAAAACCTGGGGGAATAAACCATCCTTTTTTCCTGCCACATATGGCACTTCTGCAGCTATTAAAATCCAAGCTAAAAGCGCCCCTGAAACTGCAATGATAACTCCAATATTCATAAAGACGCCGCCCCATGGCCCTATGATATGCGCAAGCAACGCACCAGTTGAAGGAGACTGCAAAGAAGCAAGCTCTGTTTGGGATAACACTCCAAAAGGTAGCACTGACACTGCAAACAAAATAAGAAACATTACTATAAAGCTAATAATTGTAGCTCGACCAACATCTCGTCGATTTCTAGCCCTAGCTGAAAATACACTTGCGCCTTCAATACCAACAAATATCCACACTGTAACTAACATCATACTTTTTACTTGACTTGTTATTGATCCTAATTTAGCAATTTGCCAAATATCAGCGGTGAATGTATGGCTATTAAATGCATAAGCAACAATAACTATAAAAATAAAGATTGGTATGATTTTGGCTATAGTTACTACCACATTAACCATGGCTGCCGACCTCACTCCTATCAAACATAAATAAGTGGTTCCCCAAACAAACACTGAGCTTAGAATTAGAGATGCAAAACTCGTCTCATCACCAAATATAGGGAAAAACAAAGACAATGCAGTGCAAAGCATCATTACATAACTAATGTTACCCAACCATGCAGAAAGCCAATAACCCCATGCTGAGTTAAATCCAAAATAATTACCTAAGCCTTCTTTAGCATAAGCGTAAATACCAACATCCAAATCTGGGCGCCGCATCGATAAATTTTGAAAAACCTTAGCTAAACAAAACATTCCAGAAAATGTAATCGTCCATGCTACAAGTAATGCTACTACACCAGTGCTAGAAGCAACAACCTGAGGCAAAGCAAATAAACCTGCACCAATCATCGAACCAATACACATTGCAATCAACGCATATAAACCAAGCTTATTATCTTTTGTAAGCATATACCCACTCCAAAAAATTTTTATTTTTTATTAGCTTTATCATTGCCTCAGCTCCCTGCAACATCAAACTTGGCTTTTCCCGTGCCCACCACTAATAATAAATCGCCGGCCTTTAAAACAGTAGACGGTTCTGGATTTAATATGCGAAAACCTCTTCGTTCCAATCCTACAACGAGACCACCAGCCTGTTCACGAATATTAGACTCACGTATGGTCTGGCCTACAAAAGGATTGCCTGGTTCTAACAACACTGCCTTTAAAACAAAATTTTTTAAAATCTCCTCTTTTTTTGATTCGAAAAATATATCTTCGGCGTGATTTTTAAAAATATCTATTTGCTCATCATTTCCCAAAATCACCAACTGATCCCGTAGCAATATTTTTTCATTTCCTCGTGGAGCTAAAATTATTTTTGAGCCACGACGAATAGCAACAACATTAACCCCAAATTTACTCCTTAGCTTGTTTTCGCATAATGTCTTATCTACCACAGAAGAAGGGGACTCGTTTGTAACCGTTACCTCAACCAAATGGGTATCCCATGGAGCGAGCTCCTCATATTTATTTTGTTTTTGACCCCTTCTCCGCAATGCTCGCACCAGATGAAGCTCAAACCACTCGTATGAACTACCTAATTGTCTATATAACAAACCAAAAAGCATCGTTACAATTATTGTAATTACTAAAGGGACATACCATGTGCTAAAGTAAGCAACGCTTAAAATAATAACCTCTATTATCGTCAATAGCGCTCCCAAAAATAATGGGGGAACTTGCCTGTTCTTATCTATTAATTTAAAACTAAATACCATCCCCCAAACAAAGGGAGATGCAAAAAATAAAGCAACAACCCAACTACATGTTTTGGCAGCATTAGAATCGATAATTAAGCGCACAAGCTGGGGCAAAACAAAGTTATGGGTTAAATTAAAAATAACCGCGACAACAATCCCATTCATTACAAGTCGCGCCATAAACTTTCGATATTCTATTTGCTTTTTATAGCTAGCCAATGCCCTATATACCCAAGCAGAATAACTTTCTAAAAAATACTTGGAACGCTCTGAAAGCCTAGTATTTATTATCCAGACAATCCCACCTGATAATCTTACAAGATATGGGGCAGCAAGTGCCGTAACAGCCGCCACACCAATAATTATTTGATAAAGCAAGGGACTGACGACATCTAACCTTAATCCCAAACCTACGATGATGAAAGAAAATTCTCCTATGGGAGCCATACTAAAACCAATACGCACTGAGGTATTAATGCCTTGGCCTGTCAAGAAAGCACCCATGGTAGTTGCTAACACCTTCCCAACTATTGCAAGCATAGATATAGCTAATATAATAGGCCACTGCTCTAATATGACATTTAGGTCTATTAACATTCCGATAGAAATAAAAAATACTGCCACAAAAACATCGCGCAGCGGATTAGTCAGTTGTTTGATGCGATGAGCGACTGGGGTTTCTGATAAAATAGATCCAATTATAAAAGCGCCAAGCGCGCTAGAATAATTAAAATAAGCAGCTATTACGGCCATTGATAAGCAAAGAGCAATAGATACAATCGTTAGAGTTTCCTGACTAACATATTTTATGATCTTATGAAATAAGATTGGAACTATAAAATACCCAGATAAAAACCAGCTGCCTATAACTAAAATCAGCTTTATGGTTGCAAAAACCATGTTAACCGAAAAAAAACTTTTTGTAATAACAACCGTAGAAAGCATTGTTAACATTAAGATAGCCAATAAGTCTTCAAATATTAGAATTCCGAAAACTATGTCGGTAAATCTCTTGCCTTTTAACCGCAACTCTTCTAATGCTTTGACAATTATCATAGTTGATGAAATTGCAAGCGCCACTCCAAGAAATAAACTATCGTAAAATGTCCATTTTACAAACCAAGCGACTGCGAATCCCAATCCTACGACCATAATAACTTTAATTAACCCAGTAACTGTAGCAGAAAACCCAATTCTCCTAAGCTTGTGAAAACTAAAATCTAAACCTAATGCGAACATTAGGAATATCACCCCTAATTCCGAAAGCGTTTGGATTTGTATTACATCATTTACTAGAGAATAGGGCGGGGTATATGGACCTATAATTACACCAGCAATTATGTATCCTAAAATAACTGGTTGGCGTATTTTTTGAAACAATAACACCACTATGCTAGCTATGCTTAGCATTATAGCAAGGTCTTTGATAAGTGGAGCTAATTCATTCATGTCCAAAGAATATACTAATATATTCTTTATACATCAACCTTTCTTTTTTGCTCCCTAAAAAGGCAAAATTTAGTTTTGATATAATCCTATCTTGGCCAACCGCATTCCTTTGGTATAAAAATCTAAAGCACCGCGTAAATCATTTTGCTCTTCCATAATTTTAGCCAGCTCAACATAAACAGCCAAAGCAGGCATTAATCTTGCGCTTCTTTCTAAATAATGACGCGTCTTACCCCATAGTTTTTGCTGCCTACAAATACGACCAAGGCACAACAATAAGCTAGCGTTTTCTGGATTATCTTTAAGCCAATCTTCAGCACGCATTAATTGTTTTATCGGCTGAGAACTTTGCAATCTTGCATAAAGCTCGAGCAATCGATCGTCCAAAATTTTACGCAAAGCTATCTTAAGCACGGCTTCTGCGTCATCTGCTTTATTATTAACTAATAAATAATCAGCATAAATTGCTACTAACTCTGGTTTTTTTTGCAAGTGTCCTGACATGCTATCCCATGTGTTGGCAATACTATGATTTTTAGATCCAATCAAAAGCAATTCGCTGTATATTTTTCTCTCAAGTTGATCTATTTCGTTAAAACTAAATACTCGCCTTTTGCATAGCACAGGAAGCAATTGTTCTAAACTGCGCCAATCTTTTAGCTCTGAATATACCTGCACTAGTAACTGCAAAACAAAAACATTTTTTGGTTGTATTTTATACAGCTGCTGTAAAATCACACCAGCTTCTTCCCAATGTTGATTATCGATTTGCGCCCTAGCTTGTGCCAACCCTACAGCTACTGGCCGATCTTTTGCTGTTTTTTGCGCTAACCTTAAATAACTATCGCTACGCTTAAAAGCATGTTGCCGCTGTGCAGTAAACGCTGCTGCTAAATAATTTACAAGCGGCATATCACTGTGCTTTGCAGATCGCGCTAATTTTTTCTCGGAACTTACCCAGTTACCTTCCACAAAATCATACAGCCCTAAAACTGTTTGTGTATGAGCACGGCGCTTTCTGCGATTGATAATCCATTGCCTGATATAGGAAGTTACTGCACAAACTCCGGCACTAAAACGTAGCAGAGTATGAAAAAATAAAAATAGAAAAATTAGAACTACTACAGCAAACCACAGCGAAGTTTCGATGCTTGTATTATGATAGGCAATCAAAACATAGCCGGGATTGCGATGCATCACAACCCCAAGCCAAACAGCAAATAACAAAACTAAAAAGTAAAAAACTACTCTTTTCATGATGATTTAGCCCCTTGGATTTGTGGTCGCGCCTCTTGTCCATTGGGCATCTTATTTGCACTCATAAAATTTATTACAGCAGCAATGGATTCTGTAAGAAGAGGTAATTTTGGCTGCAAATCAATCTGCCGCAACTCTTTTAAGCCAGATAAAACATCAGTTGTGACAGCACTGCTGGCAATAAAATGACGGGTAATTAAACTTACGACTTGTTCTAAACAAGATTGATAAAGTTTATTTTGTCTTTGCATAACAGCATACTCGGCCTGGGATAATTTATTTTGGATGCTTAAGCGTAAAATTGTCTCTTGTTCTGGCAATAACAATGGTTCAACAATCTGCCGCCGTATAACCACAATATCTTTCAAAGATTTTACAGCGCTTGCAAAAAACTTTTTCCATAAATTTTTAGCGGACGAATCTTCCTCAGATTTAGTTTTTTGTAAGTTATCAAGTTGTTGTGCCATAATTGGCAATGCATCAACTTTTTGATTTAAAGCTTCTATTTTTAGAATTAATTCTGAAGAATCCACCGCTGGAACAACTTGCAAACTAGCGATATCTTTATTTAAAGCATGATTAATCGCTGATAATTCTGGACTACTTGCATATTGCTTGGCGGCAGATAAAAATGAAATAGCAAGCTTAGTTTCACCAGTCGTATTCAAAGTTAAATCTGCCATACGGATAAGGTGCTCGATGACAATTGGATTCCAATTTCTAGACCTAGCAAGATTGGATTTTTGGATTTCGCTTTGCAGACCTTGAACAACATTTTGCATTTGATCCAATTTTTCTTGTAATTGTTTCACCTCTACAGAAAACTTTGCTGTTTTCTCTTCAGAGGCATTAATTTTATCAGTCATAAACCGCAAACCAAAATACCCTCCAACTGCCAAAGCAATCATAATTATTGATATCACAAGTAGCCACGAATTTTTTTTTGGCTGATCTGGATGGACATTAGTATTTTGTTGTCCGTTTTGTTGTTCTGTCATAAGGGCCTCTTTTGAGACTGTTGCAAGCTGAAATTTTGGGAACTAATATTCCACTCTCATATCATCCTCGCGCTCTCCTACTGTCATCCTCGCGCTTGACGCGAGGATCTACATAGAATGTCAAGATCCTCGGGTCTACGCCCGAGGATGACAAACAAAACTAAGAGGATGACAAATAAAATTTAGATCGCAACAACCTCCTTTTGTAACACATTGGTTTTTAAAATTTTACATACCATCGTTCGTTTTGGGATCATATTTAATTTCTTCATAAATATTGCTGATATCTTTTGGTAATTCAATAAAATAGACGCAATCTGCTACACTAGCTGATTTACAAAATCTACGATTGCCGACCAAAGAACTCCAACCACCAGCTTTAGGCTCAACAATCAATTGACTTCGTGTTTGTTCTAATGCCACTGGAAAAGATACTGCCTCATTGGTTTGATATAAACAAATAATTGTGCCAACCTTTATCCCAGCCCACTGGGCACCAATAAAACCTAAAATTTTGGTGGCCGATGACGGAGTATAATTTTCCCACTTAGCATCTTCGGTAGTCCACTTAACATCTTTTTTAATTAATTTTTCTGGTTGTGGACAAAACTGGGCTTGTTGCGATGACGCAGTAACAGGCGTGGGTAAAGTTGCAGTATTGTTTTTTATAGTATTTACTGGCGCTGCTGGTGCCGAACCTACATCAATGGACTCGTTAACAGAGACAATCGCAGTCTCAGTGCTTTTGGCCTGCAGCGGGCTCCAATTAATCACCCACAAAAAAACGCCAAGAGCAATTAATAAAAAAACAACTGAAATAATTAATAAATGTTCTTTGAAATATCGCATAATATCTCCTTGACATACTATAATATGAAAGCCAGACTTATGCCACTGGCAATATAAGGCAAGGGGCAAGGTGTCAAGTCCCGACAATCGACAATGTTAATAGCCCTAAATTATTAGTAATCATTGTCGATTGTCGGGACTTGACACCTTCACTTGACACCTTCACACCTTCATTTTACTGGAGAACTCAATTGGCCAAACTACATTTTTATTACTCAACAATGAATGCTGGTAAAAGCACCTCATTATTACAATCAAACTACAACTACAATGAACGCGGCATGAATACGCTTCTGCTAGCGCCATCCGTTGATACACGCTACGGTGCAAAAAAAATCACTTCGCGCATTGGATTGCAAGCCGATGCTACTGCTTTTAGCCCCGACGAAGATCTATATCAATTTATTAAACAAGAATTAGATAAAAACAGCAATATCAAATGCATACTGCTTGATGAAGCACAATTTATCACCAAAAAACAGGTGCAACAACTAGCATATGTTACCGATGACTTCAACATACCAGTGCTAGCTTACGGTTTACGCACCGATTATATGGGAGAACCTTTCGAAGCAAGCAAGTATTTCTTGGCACTAGCTGATCAATTAATTGAACTCAAAACCATTTGCCATTGCGGCCGTAAAGCAACTATGGTTTTACGTGTGAATGATCAGGGTGAAATCGTGCGTAAGGGCGAGCAGGTTGCTATGGGCGGCAACGAAAGTTATATCCCAGTATGTCGCAAACATTTTAGGGAAGGTAAGCTTTAGGTTTTTGTCGTCCTGAACCCTTACATCTCACCATTGTCACCCTCGGATCAAGTCCGAGGATGATATAATATACGCCCGAGGGGATGATACGAAAGCTCAGATTGCAACAGCCTCATATTAAAAAATCACTGGCCTCTATTCGACCTCATAATCAAAATAACTAAAGTAAAAAAGGGGAAGAAGAGGAAAAAGAAAACCATGATAATACAAACGTCAATACCATGATTAGACTCTAGGGATTTCAAAAATCTCCCCATTTTGCTTGCAGCACGCTGATAGCAGCCAAAGCCGTGGTCTCTGTGCGTAAAATCCGCGGACCAAGTGAAATTGGCAGAAAATTATTTTGTTTAGCAAGCTCGATTTCTTTATTACTCAATCCGCCTTCTGGTCCAGCTAAAATAGTAACACTACTTGGATGCACCGCAATGCTACCAAGTTTATTAGTAGCATTGGGATCAAGTATTAAGCGTAAATCAGATGCCAATACAGCACTGGCACACCATTTTGTTAAAACCTGTGCTGGTAAAATTTCAGGGACATAACAACGCCCAGACTGTTCAGTAGCACTAACCGCCACGCTTTGCCAATGCTGTAGCCGCTTTTTTAACCGCTCATCTTTGAGCTGAACATTGCAATGTTCGGTAAATAGCGGAGTAATGGTATTCACACCTAATTCAACTGCTTTTTGAATAGTAAAGTCCATTTTTTCTCCTCGAGAAATTCCCTGCCCGAGGTGAATTGATAAAGAAGATTCATTATTTCGCACAAAAAATTTTCTAATAGAAATAATTGCTATGTTTTTATCAACAGAAGAAATTACTGCTTCGAATTCCCCACCAGTGTTATTAAAAACCACCAAAGGGTCATTAACATGCAATCGAAGCGCGTAAAGAATATGCCGCGAAGCAACCGCATCTAATGCAATTTTCTGATTAGAAATCAATTTGGAAGGAACAAAAATACGTGGCAATGACATTTGAAAGAAAAATGGGTCAGGTCTAGACCTGACCCATTTTCACAGAACTATTTTTTGTTTTTAACTTGTTTAATTACTTCGTCAGTAATATCAAGCTCTTTTTTGCTGTAAGGCACGCTAGTCTTGGCGATAACCAAATCAAATTTTTGATCGGCTGCTATCTTATTAATCACATCTTCAACCTTTTTCAAAATATTATTCATTGTGTCATTTTGCGCAGTAGTTGCGTCCTTTTGAAACTTTGCTTGCATCTCTTGCAACTTTTTCTGTTGCTCCATGATTTTTTGTTGTGCAGCTTTCTTAGCATCTTCCTTCATCGTAGGACTATCTTTACTAAAAGCCGCTATCTCGTCTTGAAACTTTTTTTGAGCTTCATTAATTTCTTTTTCTCTTGGCTCAAATTTTTTCTTGAAATCAGCTTTGGCTGCTGCCAACTGTGGTGACTCAACTACGACTTTTTCGTAATTAATTACGCCTATTTTCATTTCGGCAAAAACCGAGGATCCGAACATTAAAAAAATCATTGTTGATGCTGCAAGTAAAATTTTTCTCATTACATTGTCTCCTTAAAAAATTAAAATTATAGAACACTTATCACACCTGGTCTTATACCACATTATCATGGTTTTTGCTATTGGCTTCTATAATTAATTTTCTCATATTTTCTAGTTCTTTCAAGATCTGCTCTATAAAAAACAAAAATGAGTGCTCTGCTATAACCTGCTGAGCATTTGAGCTTTTTGGTAATTTTTCAACAACCTGAGAAATTTTGGCTAGAGCTTCACCTAAATTGAACATCATCTGTGGCTGCGCTATATCCTCAAAACACTTGGCTAAATGGGTTAAACTGCCCGCGACTATGGCATGTAAACTCTCCACCGCCGCCAATTGTGCTTTGACTACCTCTGGAGACTCAGTTTCACGCAGACTAAGATACAGCAAATTAATCAATCGACTTAGAGTATGTTCGCTGCTAAGAATTGCGGAAAAAATGCCTTTTTTAGAAGCAAATTCTCTACTGCCAGCAATAGCCTCATAAATTAAACGTGGTTGAGCAGCGATATCGGCTATTACTATAGAACTTAACTCAGTATCAATTTCTTCCGTTTGCTCTGGTAAATCTTGTAAATTGATTGATTCAGAATAAAGCTTGCTCAAATTAAGCAATGTTCTTGATACATGATACCGCAAACGATCACGCGCATGAATTGGAAAAATAAATCTTGAAAATAGCAGCGCGATAATAATCCCAATAACAATATAAAAACCCCTCTGAATCGCTATTTCTATTCCAGTCTGTTGCCCCGCTAAAATCAAAATTATGGTAACTCCACCAAGAGTGCCTGCGTAACTAATATCACCATGACTACTGGCAATATATGCAAAAATTATGCTAGCCAGAAAAACTGTATAAAAAACTACTTCTAGATTTCCACCAAAAAACCATAAAACTGTAACTACGATTGTAACGCCGCTAACTGTTCCCAAAAATCGCATATAGGCCTTACGCAAAGCTCCGCCAAAATGGATTTGAGCGCTCATTACAACCATGATCGTAATGGGAACCCATTGCCCAGATGGCCAGTCGTAATATTTTTCAATTGCTAACCCGACTAAACAGGCAACCGCGGTTTTCAAACCATGGATAACACGGTAATAATTGATGTTTAAATCTTCTAGTAGAGAAAAATATTTCTTGCTTTCCATGATTATTTAACCTAAAAAGAGCAGCAGTGGAAAGGTGGAAAGGTGTCAAGTCCCGACAATCGACAATGACTGTCAATCTAGGAAATGATCATTGTCGATTGTCGGGACTTGACACCTAAGCTTACCCCAAGACCTAAAATGTGCCAATATATATATAAAATATTATTAGTATTTGTTATCAGCAGCCTCCTGTTAAATGTAGCAGCCAACGCTGCCAATAACTCCGACACAGGACCATGGTCAGTGTTATTCTACCGCGGCAATACAGCCAAACAAGTTTTTGGCGATGTTATGATAGGCAAATACAATAGTTATGGTGAAGAAATTTATGCAGCGGAGTTAGCATATACCCTTGACCAAAATAATTTAGTCCGTAGATTGTTTAAACCACTATTTGATACAGTGCAAGTAGCAGGAAATATAGCTTATCGCCATGACTATACTAATCATGATGATGTTAAAGAGGGCAATTTATATTTAATCTGGCGCTGGACTAAATTCCCTTGGAATCATTATCTTAAAAACTCCATCGCCATAGGAGATGGGATATCTTATGATTCTCATCCGCCATTTGCCGATCGCGAGGCAGACAAACCTGTAGATGACTTCAGTAGATTACTAAATTATTTGCTCGTAGAGATTACTTTTGCTTTACCGTCACATCCAGAGCTACAGCTTGCTGTTCGCGTTCATCATCGCTGCACCGCCTGGGGAACTTTTCCCAAAAATGCCAATGCTGGGTCAACTAATGTAGGTTTGGGAATTCGTTATTATTTTTGAGATCCTCGTATATGGACTCCCTCTAGATGTCAAGATCACGGAACAAATTAGCATCAGGGTAAATTCAG
>MGXJ01000021.1:0-3193 GCA_001801345.1 Gammaproteobacteria bacterium RBG_16_37_9
CGAGAGCCAATCGGCATGTCTGGAGTGCGGTTAGAAGCGAAGATACATATTGTTACCGGCAGCGTAAGTGCAGCTCAAAACATAGTAAAGTGTATTGAGCGTTGTGATTTGCGGGTGAGCGATGTTATTTTGCAACAATTAGCTTCAAGTGCTGCAGTGCTTACTGATGATGAAAAAGAGTTAGGGGTTTGCTTGGTTGACATAGGTGGCGGCACTACTGATATCGCAGTTTTTACTGAGGGTGCTATTCGACATTCTGCTGTGATTCCTATAGCCGGGGATCAAGTTACTAATGATATTGCCGTGGCGTTACGCACTCCAACAAAACATGCTGAAGAGATTAAAATAAAGCATGCTTGTGCGCTTTTAGATAGCCTAGTTGATGGGAATGTAAATATTGAAGTTCCAGGCACTACAAATCAACGTCAAGCACGAGAAATTTCGCGTAAAGTTTTGGTTGATGTTGTGGGAGCTCGTTATGAAGAATTGTTTAATTTAGTGCTTGCTGAATTACGACGTAGTGGATTTAAAGACTTAATTGTTGCCGGTATTGTGTTAACCGGTGGCGCTTCGCAGGTTGTTGGAGCCGCTGATTTAGCAGAGCGGATATTTCAGTTGCCAGTTCGTATAGGGACACCACAAAATATTGGTGGAATGCCAGAAGTTATTGGTAACCCTATTTATGCCACAGGAACCGGTTTGTTGTTGACGGGGTATCATCATTTTCAACAAGGAAGAGCGGAGGCTGTTAATTTCAGCCAGCAGAGAAGTTTGTGGGTAAGAATGAAGAATTGGTTTCAGGAAAATTTCTAATTATACCCTGCACAAAATGTATTTATGCATTGTCGCCTACGCTCTTCGCGATCCTCATTTACGTAAAAGTAAACTCCGGTCGCTCAGAGCTTGGCTTCGCGCCTAAATTCATTTTGTGCAGGGGATAAGTTCCACTATGTTGAGATACCATGTAAACTAAGTTAAAGAATATCCCGGATGAAGTTAAAAATAGAGAACTATAAAATTTAGAGGTGAATATGTTTGAGCTACCAGAAAATAAGGATACCAACGCTGTAATTAAAGTCATTGGAGTAGGTGGTGGCGGTGGTAATGCAATTGAGCACATGATAGGAGAAAACGTTGGTGGAGTGGAATTTGTTTGCGCCAATACCGATTTGCAAGCTTTGCGTAATTCACGCGCTAAAGTATTGCTGCAGTTAGGAGAAGAGCTCACTAAAGGTCTAGGAGCTGGCGCTAATCCCGATATTGGCCGTAAGGCTGCTGAAGAAAATCGAGAGATAATTCGGGATATTTTGGCAGGAACTGACATGGTTTTTCTTACTGCTGGAATGGGTGGTGGCACGGGCACTGGATCTACCCCAATTTTTGCAGAAATAGCCAGAGAATTAGGTATTTTGACAGTTGCAGTAGTTACAAAGCCTTTTATTTTTGAAGGGCGTAAGAGGATGTTGATTGCTGATGAAGGGATTAAAAAATTGACTGCTAACGTCGATTCATTAATTACTATTCCTAATAATAAATTGCTTCCAGTTTTGGGTAAAAATATTAGTTTATTGCATGCATTTAAAGCTGCCAATAATGTTTTATTAGGAGCAGTCCAAGGTATCGCTGAATTAATTACTAAACCAGGATTGATTAATGTTGATTTTGCTGATGTGCGCACTGTAATGTCAGAGATGGGCATGGCAATGATGGGAACTGCAAATGCGCGTGGTGAAGGGCGCGCTCGTAATGCTGCTGAAGCGGCAATTTCAAGTCCTCTTTTAGAGGATGTCGATTTAAGCGGCGCTAGAGGTGTATTGGTTAATATTACTGCTGGGCCTGATATGTCTATTGGTGAGTTTGAAGAAGTTGGCGAGGTTGTTAAATCGTTTACATCTGAAGATGCTACCGTAGTTGTGGGAACGGTTATTGATCCGAATATGACGACTGATGAATTGCGAGTGACAGTTGTTGTGACAGGTTTGGGTGGTAAAATCAGGCAGGTTAGCAGCAGTGATAAAGTCATTGCTTATAATCCTACAAAAAATAACGTATCTGAAAATACTAAAGTTGATGGGACTATAGATTATCGTAAATTTGATAAACCTGCTGTGATGCGTAATGCAATTAATGCTTCTTCTTTAGATGACTCTATAAATTTAGTTGCTTCCGTGGATAAAAATATCGAATACCTTGATATACCAGCTTTTTTGCGCAGAGAGGATAGAACTAAAGGGTAATTGATAATTTGATAAATTGCTTTCTCGCAATTTTAAAATACTGTGCTATAATCCCGAGCGTTTCTTATTTTAGTTTAATAATGGCGAGAAAATCAAATGGTTAAACAGCGTACGTTAAAAAATTTAATTCGTGCTACCGGGATTGGCGTTCATACAGGCAAGAAAGTATATATAACTTTAAGACCAGCTCCAGCTGATACAGGAATAATTTTTCGTAGAGTTGATTTAACTCCAGCAGTTGATATTTTGGCTTCAGCAGAAAATGTAGGCGATACAACTCTTTCATCTTGTTTAATTAAAAACGGAGTTCGTATTGCCACGATCGAGCATCTAATGTCTGCCTTTGCCGGTTTAGGTATTGATAATGTTTATGTTGATGTTAGCGCGCCAGAAGTTCCCATTATGGATGGTAGCGCTGGCCCATTTATATTTTTAATTAAATCTGCTGGTATAGAAGAGCAGAATGTCCCCAAGCGTTTCTTAAAGATAAAGCGAAAGATTAAAGTCAAAGACGGAGATAAATGGGCTTGTATAAGCCCGTATAACGGTTTTAAAGTTTCTTTTACTATTGATTTTAACCACCCTGTATTTCGTGATCTACCTCAGACAACAACAGTAGATTTTGCCCAAGCTTCTTTTGTAAAAGAAATAAGCCGAGCTAGAACTTTTGGTTTATTATCTGATTATGAGTTTTTGCGATCCAAAAATTTGGCTCTAGGAAGTAGCTTAGACAATGCTATTGTTGTGGATGATTATCGGGTTATTAATGAAGATGGGTTGCGTTATGAAGATGAGTTTGTAAAACATAAACTACTTGATGCGATTGGAGATTTATATCTTCTGGGATACGGTATTATAGGATCTTTTAGTGGCTATAAATCGGGACATGCCCTAAATAATACTCTACTTAAAACTCTCCTTACTACCGAAAATGCATGGGAGATAGTAACCTTTAA
>MGXJ01000021.1:3320-19564 GCA_001801345.1 Gammaproteobacteria bacterium RBG_16_37_9
TCGGGACTTGACCCCTTTTTCTTTTATCTTCTTCTTTAAATCATCTAGGGTACTTTGCCATAAAGTTTTATTATCGCTAGATAGCTTAATTTGTTTATTTTTTGTTTTTGGAGCTTGTTTTTGAGGATTAATGATATAGCGTATGGTGGTAATAGTTTTGAATTCAGGCTGCACTCGTAGGTTTTTTATAATATCAGGAATGATATATCGCAATCTTGTAGCCCATGATGTATTTGAGACAGTAACGGTAACCACAGAATTTTTGTAGTTAGCAAAATGGCAGTGCTTGGCCAAATCAGCATCAAGTGATGTGCAAAACATAAGCCCAAGATCTTTAGCGGTTTTAGATTTGTTAATTAATTTTGTTAGAGGCGAATCAATTTTTTTTAGAATTTCAGTAATGGTTTTCATTTGAGTCATTTTACGGCATAATGTTTTTGATTGCTAATTGCAGATATGGTTAAAAAAATCTTACATAAAATATTTGGAACTAGAAATGACCGAGTTTTGAAACGGCTCGCAAAGAATGTTGCTGCGATCAATGTATTTGAACCGCAAATGCAGGCTTTGTCTAATGAAGAACTTAAAGCGAAAACTGCTCAGTTACGTCAGCGCTTGCAAAGCGGAATGACGCTTGAGATGCTGTTGCCCGAAGCTTTTGCTGTGGTCCGCGAAGCAAGTGTGCGAACTTTAGGACTTCGCCATTTTGATGTGCAATTAATTGGTGGGATGGTGCTGCATGAAGGAAAAATTGCAGAAATGCGCACTGGTGAAGGTAAAACCTTGGTGGCAACTTTAGCTGCATATTTGAATGCTCTAACTAGCAAAGCAGTGCATATTGTCACTGTTAACGACTATTTGGCCAAACGCGATGCTGCTTGGATGGAACCGATCTACAGTTTTTTAGATTTGACTGTTGGGGTAATTGTAGCTGGTCAAAATCATGAAGAGAAGAAAATCGCTTACGCCAAAGATATAGTTTATGGAACCAATAATGAATTTGGTTTTGATTATTTACGCGACAATATGGCATTTAGTTTTGACGATAAAGTGCAGCGTGGATTGTATTTTGCCATTATTGATGAAGTTGATTCTATTTTAATCGATGAAGCCCGCACTCCTTTAATTATTTCTGGGCCATCTGAAGATAGTTCTGATTTATACACTAGAATTGATAAATTAATTCCTTATCTAAAAAAACAGGAAAAACTAGACAAGCTAGATCAGCCAGTTCCGCCAGAAGAAGTAGGTGATTACACTTTAGATGAAAAATCGCGTCAGGCGTATCTTACTGAAACTGGGCACCAACATGTGGAGGAATTGAGTGTTAAGATGGGATTAGTTGGAGCTAGCGAAAGTTTGTATGATGCCAAGAATATCAAAATGATGCATCATCTTAATGCTGCTTTGCGCGCGCATACTTTATTTCATCGTGATGTTGATTACATTGTTAGAGACGATGAAGTGATTATAGTTGATGAACATACCGGTCGCACTATGGAGGGGCGGCGTTGGTCAGATGGGTTGCATCAGGCAGTAGAAGCCAAAGAAGGCGCGCAGATCCGAAATGAAAATCAAACTCTTGCTACAATAACATTCCAAAATTATTTTCGACTTTACGATAAAATTTCTGGTATGACTGGCACTGCCGATACTGAGGCTTATGAGTTTCAGCAAATTTATGGTTTAGAGGTGTTGGTAATACCAACTCATATGCTGATGATTCGCAAAGATCTTCCCGATCAAATTTATTTGACAGCTAAAGAAAAATTTAATGCTGTATTACAAGATATCAAAGAAAATAGTAAAAAAGGGCAGCCGATTTTAGTTGGCACCGCTTCTATTGAAACATCAGAAAAATTATCAGTATTACTTAATAAAGCTGGAATTGCTCATCAAGTTTTGAATGCTAAATATCATGAGCGTGAGGCTAAAATTATAGCTCAAGCTGGTCGTCCTGGAGCGGTTACAATTTCGACTAACATGGCTGGTCGTGGCACTGATATTGTTCTTGGTGGTGCTTTAGACACTGAACTAAAAGCTTTAGAAAACCCAACTGATGAAGGAATAACTAAAGTTAAAATCGATTGGCAAGAGCGGCACAACAAAGCTATAGCAGCTGGTGGTTTGCATGTAATTGGTTCGGAGCGTCATGAATCACGGCGTATTGATAATCAATTGCGCGGACGCTCAGGTCGTCAAGGTGATCCAGGTTCTTCCAGATTTTATTTATCCTTAGAAGATAATTTATTGCGTATTTTTGCTTCTGATCGTATCGCTACCATCATGAAAAAATTAGGCATGCAAGAGAACGAAGTAATAGAGCATAGCTTGGTAACAAGAGCAGTTGAAAACGCACAACGTAAAGTAGAAGGGCACAATTTTGATATCCGTAAACATCTTTTAGAATTTGATAATGTTGCTAATGAGCAACGTAAGGTGATTTATAGGCAGCGCGACGATTTGATGACTGCAGTCGATATTTCAGAAACAATAGGAATTGTGCGTAGTGATGTAGTTAATGCAATTGTTGATATTTTTATTCCTCCACAAAGTTTGGAAGAACAATGGGATATTTCGGGTTTAGAGCGTCAATTGCAACAAGATTTTGGTATGAGTTTGCCAATTAAAGAGTGGCTAACAAAAGATAGCTCTTTGCATGAGGAAAGTTTGCGTTCTAAAATTCTTGAACAGGCTAATAAGGTTTATCATGAAAAAGAAGCTCAAGTTAATCCAGAAGTAATGCGTAATATTGAACGTTCTATCATGCTTCAAGTTTTAGATACAAATTGGAAGGATCATTTGGCCTCTATGGATCATCTGCGTGACGGTATTCATTTACGTGGTTATGCGCAACAAAATCCTAAACAGGAATACAAGAAAGAAGCATTCAATATGTTTACGCGGATGCTGGAAGATATAAAACGAGATGTAATTCGCATGCTTTACGCGATACAAATTAAAAGTAAGGAAGATGTAATGGAGATTGAAGAGGAGCGCAGGCGGCTTGCAGAACAAGAGCAAAATAAAATGAAGTTTGTTCATGCTGCTACTGATGCTGTGCCAGCAAATGATTCTATATCACAGGATATTGAAGGCAAAACAACTTATGTGCGCGAAACTCCAAAAGTTGGTCGTAACGATATGTGTCCTTGCGGTTCTGGCAAGAAATTTAAGCAGTGTCATGGGAAGTTGAAATGAAGCAAGGGTGTCAAGTCCTTACAACATACAACGTCCTTAATAGGTTTTGTTGTATGTTGTAAGGACTAGACACCTTTTTATGAGAAAAAATCCTCCAACAGTTTCCATTATCATATCTACTTATAATAGTCCGAAAGCTTTGGATTTAGTGCTAGCGTCATTGGCAGAGCAAGATGTTGATGGTTTTGAAGTAATAGTAGCTGATGATGGATCAAACGACGAAACTAAAAAAGTTATAGAGTCGTTGAGGTCAAAAATTAATTATGATATTAAACATGTATGGCAGCCTCATGATGGATTTCGCGCTGCTATGATTAGAAATAAAGGAGTTGCTTTTGCTAAAGGCGATTATTTGATTTTCTTGGATGGAGATACAATTCCTCTAGTATCATTTGTTAAGAAGCATCAAAAATTAGCAGAAAACAATTATTTTATTGCTGGTAATAGAATTTTATTGTCGCCTGCTTTTACTCAGCAAGTGTTGCAACAAGAGGTTTCTTTGCAGAAATGGGGGATATGGCATTGGCTCTATGCTTTTTGTCGAGGGTGGATTAATCGATTTTTGCCAATTTTGCCGCTTGGGAATTTATATTTTCGATATTTGTTTTGGGATAAATGGCAAGGGGTAAAGACATGTAATTTAGGTGTATGGAAGAAGGATTTTATTGCAGTAAATGGTTTTGATGAAAGCTATTGCGGTTGGGGTTATGAGGATTCTGATTTAGTTGTTAGGTTAATACGCAAAGGGATTTTACGCAAAGATGGGCGCTTTGCAGTGCCAGTTTTGCATTTGTGGCATCCTGACAATAATCGTGCTCGAGAACCAATAAATCATAAAAAATTGGAAGAGGTTATACATTCTACTCGTATTGAAGCTGTAGATGGGGTTAATCAGTATATTAAATTTATTCCACGCGGCTTGCCGCGTGACAAAGCAATGGGGGATTACTCGCAACATCCTGTCGCTCGCCCCTTTGGGGCCTGCCCTCGGCAGTTGCGAAATTTGGCAATCCTGCCAAATTTGTTCCAAGGGGGAGAGGCGCCGCTCTCCCCCTTGGGCGAGCCAGGGGTTCATACCCCGGGCGAAGTCAAAAAATTGATTGCCGATGAATTATAAAAAAATCACTAATGCATTAGAACTTACAAGTAAAGCTTGCGCTGTTATGACCGCGCCTGCCATTGTGCTTTCAACCGCAGCTACCGTTGTGTTGTTTCCCCTAACGATTGCGCTTAATCTTGCAGCTGGAAACTTGCGTGAAAAATTTAATTTAATCATACGTAATCCAGTTGCTTTAGTTTTTTTGCTTTTTTGCGCTTTATTTTTGTTTGGGGCACTTTATTCTACGGCTCCATGGCAGCCTGATATATTATTAACACTACGTAAATACGATAAATTTTTATTTGCGGTTTTATTTTTCCCTTTATTTACTGAAGAACGATGGCGTAATTATGCTATTAATGCTTTTATGATAGCAATTTTAGCTCTGTTAATAGCTTCATATTTTAAAGTGAACTTGTATTATTGGTCTGCTGGATCAGCACAGGTTTTTAATCCTGGGATTATGTTTGATTTTTTAATATCTTTTGGAGCAAGCGGAGGGTCACATGACGGTTCTACCTGGATAATAGAGATTTTTAAACCTAGTATTGAATTTAATTTTTTAATGTCTTTTGCTGCTTATTTGTGTTTATTTAAAATTACATCCATAGGTCGCTATCGTTTAATGTGGATTATATTTTTAATTTCTATTGTATATACTGTTTTGTTTCGTAGTATTGGTAGGTCCGGTTATTTCGTTTTTGGTGGTTTAATGATTTTGTTTTTTGTGCAAAAGTTTAGGTGGCGAGGGTTGTTTTTAGCAATTATAGGTGTGGCTTTACTTTTTGGGTTGGCTTTTAATTTTTCTTCAACGTTTAAACAAAGGGTTAATGCGATATTTAGTGATGTTAAAGAATATCATAAAAATGATATGACTTCGGTTGGTTTGCGCATGACATTTGTGAAAAATAGTATCGGGCTTATAAAAAAACATCCAATGTTTGGTGCTGGCACCGGTAGTTTTGCCAAAGAGTATGCTGCAATTGAACCTACCCCTTCAGTATTAGCTAATAATCCACATAATGAGTATGCATATATTACGGTGCAGTTTGGTATCTTGGGGCTAGTAATAATTCTATTGTTTTTTGGAGTGCCTATATGGTATAGCCAATATTTACCAGAAGAACAAAAATATCTTGCGCGAGGAGTAATTTTAGGGATTATGCTCGGCTCTTTGGCTAATTCGTGGTTGTTGGATGTGACTTCGGGCCATCTTTATGCCTATTTTATTGCTTTAGCTTTTGCTGCACTGCCAGATAGAGATGGTGGTAGCCGCAGGCTTAAGCCTGCGTTGCCAAAAAACGCAAGCTAAAGTTTACCCCGTTATGTTTTTAAACGGGGCTTGCGTTATTCCAACAGCCTTTTTTGTGTTCAAGATTTGTAATTTTTCTCCATTAACTTCGCATATTTGTAAAATGTTCCTTCGAAGTTACTAAAGGCAATAATAAATCCAGGCCAGCCATCAAGAAATCCCAATTTTATAAAATAAATTTTAACAAAAATCCAGCTGGCGTGTAGCAATGTTTTTGTAATTCCAGGGGCTACATGCATTGATTCTAATTTTGCTGCAGCTAGGGAAGAATAGTGGTTGGATTTATCTAATAATTCAGTAAGGTTTTTGAATGGATAGTGTAATAGATAGTTGGTTAATTTTCCAATCGAGCCATTAACGATGGGTTTTGGGTGCACATCATATTTAAAATACACGAGCCCCTTGCGTAATAGTTTAATCGGTAAATCGCTTTTGGGATTTAAACTGTACCATAATGTTTTTCCCATAAAAGAGTTCAGGCGAGGGAGTTTGTAAGCAGCATGTGTGGGGTTGTTATTTATGGTTATAAGTATTTCCTGTTTTAATTTTTCAGAAATTCTCTCATCCGCATCAATTAAAAGACACCAGTCTGAATTGATAATGTTCAAAGCGCGATTACTTTGTTCACCAAAGCCAGGCCAATCGGTATTGATAATAGTTAATGGGTATTTTTTGCAGATTTCTAAGGTATTGTCAGTGCTGCCGCAGTCTAAGATAATAATTTCATTTACCCACAACGCAGATTCGATGCAAGCGGTAATGTCTTCTGCTTCATTTTTTGTCATTATAACAACGCTAATGGAGGATTTGGTTGTCATTTATTATCGCTCGAGTTGGTATCTTGCTGTTCTGAAGCAGGTAAATATAGCGGACCTGTTTGACCACACCCAGCAATGCTCAATAAAATACAGAAAATTGGGAAAAATAACATTTTTTTTAGCATGTTTGCTCACTATTTAGTAATATGACTATAAATTAAAATGTATTATACAGTCTATTATAATAATTTAATATTAAAGGTAAGAAAATGCTACAAACTATAGAAATAAATCCCAAATTATCTCCGTCTGCTAGCGTGATATGGTTACATGGTTTGGGCGCTAGTGGACATGATTTTTTTGATATTGTGCCGCAATTAAATTTACCAAAAGAATTAAACGTGCGCTTTGTGTTTCCACATGCGCCAGTGCGAGCAGTTAAATACGCTGGCGGTGCAAAAATTAGGGCTTGGTTTGATATAGTTGATATTAATCATCGTGTTGGAGAGGATGAAGCAGGCATTAGAGAGTCTGAAAAACTTATTGGACACTTGATTGAAAAAGAATTAGCTCAAAAAATTCCTAGTCAAAAAATAATACTTGCTGGGTTTTCTCAAGGAGGCGTGATGGCTCTGCAGTGTGGACTAAGATATCCAAAAAAATTAGCGGGTATTTTGGTGTTATCAGCTTGGCTACCTCTAACCCACTCGGTTGTTTCAGAAAGAAATGCTGCCAATCAGCAAACGCCTATTTTAATGTTGCATGGCACAGACGATGATTTAGTGCCACTTAGTTGGGCCGAGGAAAGTTGTGATTATCTTCAAAAGATTGGTTATCATGCCAAGTTATCTTCATACCCAATGCAACATACGGTTTGTCCGGAAGAAATTACCATGATTGGAAAATGGTTGCGTGATCTATTGCTCTAACGAATAAAAATCGCATTATGAATTACAGAATAAGTATTTTTACTATAATTTTTATTGTTACAGCCAATGTTTTTGCAGCTTCCGCGAATGTTGCTGGCCTGCCAGAAATTACCAATGCTTCATCTGTTGCAAAAATTTCTAGTAATCAAACACAAAACAGCTCTAATCAGTTAAGCGCCGCTGATGTGACGCGAGTTTTAGGTTGGACTAGGAGCTGTGACGATAGCAATCTTTGTGGCGGACGTTATGTTGAGACAAATAATGTTATTAATGTTCAAAACCCCAAGGCATTTGGCGATTCTCCTATGGATATTACAGCAACCAAGCCAGCATTTTTTACTCAACATGCTGCTTCAGTTGTTCAGGGTGACGTCCTGTTGAGTCAGCCTGGAAGAGAAATTACTGCTGACCAAGCGATTTTTTTTAGAGATAATAAAACTGGCAAGATCAATAATGCTATTTTAACCGGACATGTAAATTTTCGTGAGTATGGGAAGTTGCTTGTGGCAGATCGAAGTGACTTGGATTTTGCTAATAAGATATACACTTCAAATCAAGGGGTTTATCGTTTCTTGACAGAAACCTCCAATGTTGATTTTACTAAAACTAAGGGACTTGCAGATGTTTGGGGTAGGGCTAAATATGCGATTCGTGATGCTACTGGAGTTTTGAAGTTAAAGCGGGCAACTTATAGCACTTGTCCTCCTGATTCTACTACTTGGCATTTGTGGAGCAATAGGTTAACGCTAGATCGTAATACAGGACGTGGAGAAGCAACCAATGCTTTTATTTTTTTAAAAAAAGTGCCTATTTTTTATACGCCCTATATTAATTTTCCAATTGACGATAGGCGTAAAAGCGGATTTTTGATTCCATCGGCTGGATATTCTAAGAACTCTGGATATAGCATTGATTTACCCTATTATTTTAATTTGGCGCCTAATTATGATGCTACTCTTGCTGCCGATATTTTTACTAATCGTGGTGCATTACTTGATGGTTCGTTTCGATATTTAACTCCAACCAGTGGAGGTAAGATAAGTGTTGATTATATACCTTATGATAAAGCTTTTATTAAATTTCGTGATTCTACTATAGCCGCTAATGGAACCGGTAGTTCAGCACTGCAAGCATTACAAGAAAGTTCATCTAGCCGAAAATTTTTAAGTTCGCAAAATAAAGCTAATTTTAACGATCATTGGCAAGGATTATTAGATGTTAACTATGCGTCTGACGATTATTTTATGCAGGATTTTGGTTTTATTATTAGTAATACAGCATTTGACAGAGATCAATTGCTTAACCGCGCTGATATCAGTTATGCCGATGATAGTTGGAATTTCTTAGGGCGTTTGCAAGTTTTTCAAACTTTACATCCAGTAACTCAAAATAATGCCCAAGACCAATATAAAAAATTGCCACAGTTAAACTTGTCTGGGGATTTTCCTGCAGGTTTTGGAGGAGCAGACTATAGGTTGGAAAGTGAGATAGTAAATTTTATGCATCGGGATGATTTTTATGGATCTACTTCTGCCCCGGTTGTTGGCGGAGCTCGTTTCAACATGATGCCTAGTATAAGTATGCCGCTTAATTGGCCTGGTGGATATACAACGCCAAGAATTCAACTACAGGCAACCGGATACAGTGTTCATGATCAAAAAAATCCAAATGCTAATACTATTACTCGACTTTATCCCCTGATTTCGATTGATAACGGAGTTATATTTAAACGAGATATTAATTTTTTTCAGAAAGAATATACACAGACTTTAGAGCCTAGATTATTTTATTTGTTTGTTCCTGAAATAAATCAGAATGATGTTCCCGTATTTGATACTTATTTACCACCATTTGATTTTGATCAAGTATTTCGCGCCAATCGTTTTGGTGGCATTGACAGAGTGGGTGATGCTAATCAAATTGCAGTGGCTATTACCACAAGATTTCTGGATGAATATGGACAAGAAAAAGCCAGCGCTGGATTGGGACAAGTTGTTGTTGTCCATAAACATCGAGTGACCATCACTGGTAATTCGGATCCCGATCCTTTAATAGTTGATAACAACATAGATCCCTTAAGAAATGAGTATCTATCCCCATTAGTTGGGAAACTGCAGTATTTTGTAAATCCTAAGATAAATGCTACTATTAACATGGCTTGGGATCCGAATTATCATCGTTTAAATACCGCTGATGTTAGTTTGCAATATATTAATAGGGCAGATCGTGTTGTAAGTTTTTGGTATAAATACGCATTACATGCTGATCAGAAGTTACAAGGCGTTCCTGTTAATTTAAGTCGCGTAGGTTTTTCGGTGGGATGGAAAATTTGGCAGCATTGGAATATTGTTGGTAATCTGAACTACAATACTAGCTATCATCGTGCGCAAGATTACCGCTATGGATTAGAATATAATAGTTGTTGCTGGGCAGCGCGAATGATGCGAAGTAGTAATTATATTGGACCTAGTGCAATTGATGGTAAAAAAAATTACGATTCTAGATGGTATGTGCAAGTTGTGCTTAAAGGATTTGGTAGTGTTGAGCATGATAATTTCGGAGAGTTTTTAGAGGGGTTGCAAGATAAATATATAAATAGTAAAGATAAAGGGCCTTGATTATGAATATGAGAGTTATTATTGTAGCGTTTGTTTGTTGTTTGTTATCACCTTCATATGTTGGAGCTGTGTCAGCTGATTTGGATAAGATTGTTGCTGTAGTAAATAGCGACGTAATCACCCAAAGCGAGCTAGATAAAAAAACAGTTATGATCAAGAAGCAGCTATCAAATGCTAAAACCCCTGTTTTACGCCAGCAGGTATTGGATAGTATAATTAACAATTTATTGCAATTGCAGCTAGCTAAGCGTAGCGGTATGCAGGTTAGTGATGTTGAGCTTGATGGTATTATAGCTAATATTGCAAAAAGTAACGGTTTAACTGTGTCTCAGCTTAAACAGTCAGTGCAGGAGCGCGAAGGGATCAGCATTAATGATTTTCGTAATCAAATTCGTGAGCAAGTTTTGATTAGCAGGGTGCAGCAGCAATCTTTGGGTAGGGATATAGTTGTTAGTGATAAGGAAGTTGCTACGGTTTTGCATAATCCGCCAAAAGTTGATAATACCCAAGCTCAATATCATGTCGTTGATATTTTATTTGAGACGTCAGATGATACTTCCAAGGATAAGTTAGAAAAAATTACAAAAGTGGCTAAGCAGGCGGCGACAAAATTACAGCGAGGAATTAGTGTTGATAAAGTAGTTAAGGAAAGTCAGGGTAATTTTGATGCACAAATAATACAGAACAATGATTTGGGTTGGCGTAAAATTAATGAGCTCCCAACATTATTTGCAAAAGAAATTACTAAAATGAATATAAATCAGGTAGTTGGCCCGCTTCAGGCGCCTAACGGGGTGCATTTGCTTAAGTTATTAGGCATGAACAGCTCTTCATCGCAATCAACAAAAATTACGGCAGAGCAAGCACGAGAAATAATATATCAACGCAAGCTTGTAGAGAAGATTAAGCCATGGTTGGAAGGGTTGCGAAAAGCTGCGTATGTAAAAATTATTAAATAGTTCTTAACGGTTTAATGAAAGAGTAACTTGCTGTTTATGAGGAGTTTTTTAGAAGATGGGAGTGTTGCAATCCGAAAATTTTGAAACGAATTTCCTCTGTCTTAAGAATCCTCATGCTTTCCTACTGTGTTATCCTCGTGCTCTCCTTACTGTCATCCTCGCGCTTGACGCGAGGATCTAGCCTGGCGTATCGAGATCCTCGGGTCTACGCCCGAGGATGACACGAAGGTTCGGATTGCAATAGCTCCAAGACTGAGATTTTATGGCCAGTTACTTTCTTATCATTTCTTAAATAAATAATAATTTTTTTTAACTTAAAAGGCTATTTTTATAGTTAATCAGTTGTGTCGCGTTTTTTATGAAAATTTAATTTAACCTTTATTTTTCTGGTGTCTTGATCTATACTCCCCCGTGAAAAGTTATCGAAACCTAATTTTAAAATTTAGGTTGAGTGTAGCGGAGAGAAGATGAAAATTAAATTTGCGTTTATTACCATTATTTTTGTTCTGTTTAGCAGCAACATTTTTGCAAAAAATACCCCGAAAGAAAATGTCGGCGATCTAAGAGCGCGCACCAAATCTTTAGAAGAGCAAGTGAAGATATTGCAAAGTCAAATTGATGTAGCACATCCAGGAATGTCGAAGAGTATAGCGAAGATACAAAAAAGTGACGGCTATGATAAAGATAATAAAAATAAATTTGATACATTAATAGAAATGTATGCTCATGGTCCTGCCGTTGTTACATCTCCAGCTTTTGGCATACGTCGTGCTGCCGGTGATGAGTTTGAGGATGAGTCTCCGCTTATGACAGAATTACCCAAGATTAATGAAGATTTAGTTTTGCTGCATATACGAAGAAAAATGGACAAATATGCGGTTAAAAATAATATTGAAATACCAACACGGCCAATTATTGCTTTAAGCGGCGCTTTAGATGGTAATATTAATTATAAGCAGGAGTATAACAAACTCAATAAATTAGATGTCAATCTAGATGGTGCTCAAGTGGACATTATTGGTGAGACAGGACCATGGGTAACATCTGCTATTTCTATTACATATGATGATGAAAGGGTTAGTGGTGGTACTAGAGTAAGCAATTCCAAATTGAAGCTTGATCGTGGTTTTATAACTGTTGGTCAGTTGAATAAATCTCCTATGTATTTTTCGATAGGGCAGATGTTTGTTCCATTTGGTAGGTTCTCTAGCAATATGCTTACCAAGACTTCAACGAGACTTTTAGGAAGAACTAAAGATCGAGCAGTTATTTTGGGGTATAGTAAAGATGCGTTTAATGTTCAGATCTATGGTTTTCCTGGAGAGACCAAAGGGACCAATAATGGCACTGTTAAGAGTTTCTTAGGACATAGTGGTTTTCATATTGGCAACAATTATAAAATAGGTAAGGTCAAAATTGATCTTGAAGGAAGCGCCATTGGTAACATAGCTGAGTCTGATGGTATGCAAAAAAATGTTTTTGCTTTAAATGCCACAAGCGAATCAATTCATTCTCGTGTTTGGGGTATCAATGGAAATATTAGAGTTAAGTATGATCCTTTTACAGTATCATCCGAATATATTGGAGCTGCTAGACGTTTTGATTCTAGAGATTTAGCATTTAATAATCAGGGAGCCAGACCTCAGGCGATAAATGTTGAAGGCGCCGTAGAGTTTAAAACTATGGGTAGACCAAGTCTTTTTGCGATAGGTTATGGCCAGACCTGGCAAGCCTTATCCTTAGCGCTACCAAAACAGAATTACTTTGCTCAGTATGATGTGGATATCTTTAAAAGCGTATATTTTGCCGTTGAATATCGCCATGATGTTAATTATGCTTTGAGCGATACTGCTACAAGTATGCCAGCGGGTAGTATTACTGGTAGACACAAGAATACTGTGACCGGGAAAATATTTGTTTATTTCTAAGGATTGTGTAAGATTTGTGTAGTTAATTTAAATAGATTTTTTGTGATAAAAGTTGGAGGAAAAAATGAAAAATAAATTTATGTTTGCTGTTTTTGTTTTTATCTTATTTAGTTTTGGTAGTGTTGTTTCTGCTGCTACTACTCCCCATAAAAAATCTGCTTTGAAAGAGAACATCAGCGATCTAAGAGCACGCACCAAATCTTTAGAAGAGCAAGTGATGCTATTGCAAAATCAAATTGATGTAGCACATCCTGTGTTGTCAGAGAACATGATGAAAATGCAGAAAGCAGCCAGCTACGATAAAGATAATAAAAATAGGTTTGATACATTAGTAGAAATGTATGCCCATGGTCCTGCCGTTGTTACATCTCCAGCTTTTGGTGTGCGTCGCGCTGCAGAGGATGAATTTGAGGATGAATCCCCACTTATGGCCCAACTATCTTCGATCAACGAAGATTTAGTTTTACTGCACTTACGAAAAAAAATGGATACTTATGCGGTTAAAAATGGTATTGAAATACCAACGCGTCCGATTATTGCTTTAAGTGGTGCTTTAGAGGGAATGGCTAATTACAAGTATGACTACAACAGAACAGACAAGGTTGATGTTGATTTGAGTAGCGCTGAATTGGATATTATAGGTGAGACAGGTCCATGGGTAACATCTGCGATTATAGCTACGTATGATAATGATAGACTTACTACAACTACTGGGACAAGGGTAAGCAATTCCAAACTAAGAATTGATCGTGGTTTTATAACTATCGGTCAATTAAATAGATGCCCTTTGTATTTTACTATAGGTCAAATTTTTGCTCCATTTGGTAGATACAGTAGCCATATGGTTACTACTCCGTCAACCCAGATTTTGGGAAGACTTAAAGATCGTATGGTTGTTTTAGGATATAGCAAGGGTCCGTTTAATGTTCAGGTTTATGGATTTCCAGGCGAGACCAATGGCACTAATAATGGTTCTGTTAAAGGTTTGTTAGGGCACAGCGGTATTAACGTTGGCACTGACTATACAATAGGCAAGCTTGAAATTGATATCGAAGGAAGTGCCATGGGTAATATAGCCGAATCTGATGGTATGCAAAAAAATGTCTTTACTATGGGCACCAACAGAGAGTCAATACGTTCTCGTGTTTGGGCTTTTGATGGACGTGTTAAGTTTAAGTATGCTCCATTTACTCTCGTATCTGAGTATGTTGGCGCGGCCAGACGTTTTGATTCTAGGGATTTAGATTTTAACAGTGTTGGAGCTAGACCACAGGCTTTGAATGTTGAAGGCACTGTAGATTTCAAAACTATGGGAAAACCAAGTGACATTACACTAGGTTATGGTCAGACGTGGCAGGCTTTGGCTTTGGGGTTACCAAAGAATAACTTCTTTGCTGCATATGATATAGCGTTTTTCAAAAGCACGCTTTTTACTGTTGAATATCGTCATGATGTTAATTATGGTTGGAATGATACATCAACCCAGGCTGCATCTACAGTTGTGCCAATTGTTGGCAGACACAAAAATACTGTAACTGCGAGAATGGCGGTTTATTTCTAGAGTAGTTGTTAGTATTTGATTTTAGAAAAGCGCCTACAATTTCTAGGCGCTTTTTTTTAAATGTTTTTAAATTGATACATGCACATTTCATTAATAACACAACTTTTGCATTTGGGTTTTTGTGCGATACAGGTATATCTGCCATGCAGAATAAGTAAATTTCCTGCGGTTTTAGCGAATTTTTTTGGAATGATTTTTAGAAGTTTAGTTTCAATCTCTTCTGGCGTTTTTCCTTGAGCAATACCGATACGATTGGCAACTCTAAATACATGAGTGTCTACTGCAATTGTTGGCTGATTAAACGCGATATTTAAAATTACATTGGCAGTTTTGCGTCCAACCCCTGGTAAAGTTTCTAATTCTTCACGAGTTTTTGGGATCTGAGAATTAAAGTTTTTCACTAAAATTTCACAAGTTTTGGCAATGTTTTTAGCCTTGGTGTTAAAAAAACCAGAGCTTTTAATATGTTTTTTGATCTCTTTAATGCCAAGCTTTAGTATTTTTTCTGGAGTATTGGCAATTGCAAATAAACTACTAGTTATTTTGTTAACAGTTTTATCCGTAGTGCGTGCTGAAAGCATTACTGCAATTAGCAATTCAAAGTTAGAATTGTAATTTAATTCTGTAGTAGGATTGGGAATAGATGAACTTAGATTTTTGAAAATTTGAAAAACTGTTTTTGGGTTCATGGAATACCTTTTGTAGGTGGTAGCCGCAGGCTTTAGCCTGCGTTTTCGGGCAACGCAAGCTAAAGCTTGCGGCTACCAATTTAATTTTATAACTATTTTTATAATTCCAACCACGATGTTTTTAGGATAATAATTGTTCAATATTTTTTGGATCAATGCGTTGCATTAGTGGTTCAAAATTATTAATTTTGTGATTAAGTAGCTGAGTTTTACGATCTTCCCATGTTAGCGGTTCAACCTGTAGGAATTTTTCAGAATTAGCGGCAAGCACGGGTAAAATAGGTTTTAGGAAAATCACTAATAAGCGAAATATATTTAAACCCATGGTGCATATATCTTGGATGGCAGGATCATTCGGATTTTGTTTGGATATGTTCCAAGGTTTTTTTTCATCGATGTATTGATTAGCAAGATCGGCAAGATGCATTATGAGGCGAACCGCATGGCTAAAATTTCGCGTCTCATAAGATTCCCCGATTTTTTCAGAAAGTTTTAATCCTTCAGTAAATAGCTCTGGTGCATTAAGGTGACTTGATAACGTTCCTTCAAAATTTTTATTGATAAAGCAGGACAAGCGACTAGCAATATTTACTACTTTCCCGATTAGATCGCTATTATTGCGTTTAACAAAATCATCGAAGTTTAAATCGATGTCGTCGATTCCAGAGCCAAGCTTAGCGGCAAAGTAATAGCGTAAATATTCCGGGTTTAGATGTTTTAAATAATCGCGTGCTAAAATGAATGTTCCGCGAGATTTCGACATTTTTTGACCATTTATTGTTAAATAGCCATGAGCAAATATTGCTGTTGGTTTGCGTAAATTGGCGCTTTCGAGAATTGCCGGCCAAAAAAGCGCGTGAAAGTTAATAATATCTTTGCCGACAAAATGATATAGTTTTATTTTGCTATCGTGATTCCAATATTCATCAATGTTTATTTTTTTGCGCTTACTTAAATTTTTTAAACTTGCAATATAACCTATAGGAGCATCGAGCCAAACATAGAAGTATTTACCTGGTTTGTTAGGAATTTCAAATCCGAAATAAGGTTCGTCGCGTGAAATATCCCATGATTTTAAACCCTGAGCAAACCATTCATTGAGTTTGTTAATGATTTCTGGCTGTAAGCTTTTTTGACCCCACGCTTTAAGTTGATCGGTATATTTATCCAAACGGAAAAAATAATGTTCA
>MGXJ01000021.1:19589-23387 GCA_001801345.1 Gammaproteobacteria bacterium RBG_16_37_9
TGGTTCAAGTAAATCAGTAGGGGTATAAGTGGCACCGCAGTTTTCGCAATTATCGCCATGCTGATCAGGAGTTTTGCAGCGCGGGCATATTCCATTTATATATCGATCTGGTAAAAACATTTTAGCATCTTCATCGAATGCTTGAGCGATAATTTTTGTTTCAATGTCATTGTTTTGTTGTAGTTGTTCGTAGATTGTATTCGTAAGTTCGCGGTTTTCTGGGGAGTGGGTGGTATAATAATTGTCAAAATCTACCAAGAAATCAGCAGCATCTTGCTCATGAGAAGTTTTTGTCTCAGTGATTAATTGTTCGGGGCTAATGTTTTGCTTTTGTGCACTAATCATAATTGGCGTGCCATGGGCGTCATCGCCACCAATATAGAGGCAGTCGTTTCCTTGAAGTTTTTGCCAGCGCACCCAGATATCTGTTTGGATTTGTTCTAAAATATGGCCCAAATGGATGGGGCCATTAGCATAGACTAGAGCTGAAGTTACTAATATTTTGCGCATAAGATAGTGTTAAACAAATTTAAGGTTATAATACCTTCTTATGTTTTATTTTTCATCTATTAGTAGATAAAATTGAATTTTATGGAATCGCAACCACTAAATGAACGTTCCCAAAAGTTGCTCAAACTTTTAGTCGAGTGCTATATTCGCGAGGGGCAGCCGGTAGGTTCAAAAACTTTGTCGCAAGAAGCTTCGCTTGCAATGAGTCCAGCTACCATCAGAAATATTATGGCCGATTTAGAAACAGCAGGTTTTATTAATTCACCCCACACCTCGTCTGGTCGCATACCGACAGTTCGTGGTTACCGATTTTTTGTTGATGGATTATTGAATACACAGTTGCCGACTGATTTTGAGCATGCGCCGCTGATAGCGCAATTGCCACAATGTGTTGATGTCAAAGAATTAGTTACCGCGGCGTCATCTCTATTATCTACCATGACTAAATTAACTTCTTTAGTGATGTTGCCTCGCCGGGATAACGCTATTTTGCACCATATTGAATTTTTGCCGTTATCTGGTAATCGAGTTTTGGTAATTTTGGTGTTAAATCGAAATGAAGTGCAAAATAGAATTATATACACTGACCGTTGTTATACTCCTGGCGAATTGCAACAAGTGGGAAATTTTCTTACTACGCAATTTAATGGCAAAGAATTGAGCGAAATTCGTCGGGAGCTGTTAACAGCATTTGATCAAGATCGCCACAATATTGCTCAATTAACCCAAACTGTTATGGATATGGCCGGCAAAGTTTTAGATGAACAAGAAAAACAGGATGACTATATAGTTGCTGGCGAGGCTAATTTATTTAATTTGACTGATTACTCTAGTGTGGATAAATTACGCGAGTTATTTGCAGCATTTGCTCAAAAACGCAATATTTTGCATCTGCTAAATCGATGTTTGAATGCAGATGGCGTAAAAATTTATATTGGTGAAGAGTCTGGCTATGAGCCGTTAGATGCATGTAGTATGATTACTACACCGTATCATCGAAATGGTAAAGTGGTGGGGGTGCTGGGTATTATTGGTCCTACGAGAATGCCGTATGACCAAGCAATTGCAGCAGTTGATGTTACAGCAAAGCTTCTTAGTGAAGCTTTGGTTTAACCTAAATCCCTATCTTCACTATCTTAAACGCTCTCGTTACGGTTTTAGCTCTCGGATTTAGGTTAAATAATTTTTTTTGGAGAATATTATGAATGAAACTTCTGAACATGATAAAACAAATAAATCTTTAGAAGAATCGGAACAACTTTTGATTGCATCGGAGATTTCCGAACAGATGGTGCTAGACCATCCAAGTTATAAACAACTGGCGGATCAGTTATCTCAGGTAGAGCAGAAATCACAGGAGCACTGGAATAATTGGTTGTTAGCTCAAGCAGAGCTCGAGAATTTAAAGCGGCGGACGGAGCGAGAAGTTGCAAACGCCCACAAATATGCGCTAGATAAATTTGCATATGAAATATTAACTGTTGTCGATAATCTTGAGCGTAGTCTTGTGACCAAAATATCTGGTAATGAGGCGCTCAAAGATTTTTATGTTGGAATTGAGCTTACTTTAAAATCTTTATTAGAAATTTTGCAGAAATTTGGGATTACGCCAATTAATCCTTTGGGCGAAATGTTTGATCCTGAGAAGCACACAGCGGTGACTACCAAAGAAGATCCAGCAGCAAAGCCAAGTGTTGTGTTAGAAGTAGTGCAAAAAGGATATTGGCTCAAAGATCGTTTGTTGCGTCCAGCACTAGTTGTGGTGGCGAAGTAAGAAATAGGGGGCAGGGCTAGGCCTGCCCCCAAAGTGTGTTTTGTTTGCATCAAATCTGGTGCGCCCGGAGGGACTTGAACCCCCGACCACCTGGTTCATGTAGATAGTTGCTAGTTAGCAGTGGGGTTGGAATATGTGATCTCTTTCATACGTGGCTTTGCTCGTGATAACGCTAGTTGGCTTAACGTTTGCATCGTTAAATTCAAACGTGGTGGTGTTTAATTATTATTTTGGTACCAAGGAGATCGCGCTTCCCATGCTTTTAGTTTGTGTTTTTGGGAGTTGCATTTTTTTTGGATTACTAGTTGCTCTTACTATGTGGTTTTCTCTTAAAAGAGATAATATGAGCCTAAAATCACGACTGAAAACTGTCGAAAAAGAACTAGAAAACCTACGTTCTATTCCTATTAATATGCGATTAGGGTTGACGCCAAAGATCATACTGATGAAGGCCTTGCATTCGGTTACCAAAAACGTTTGGACCCCTATCTTTATTTTCATGCTACTGGCTACCATGTCATGTATGTCGTCATTTGCGATACCCAGGAGAGAGGGCAAGGAACCAGCAGAAGATACTACAGGAGAATCTGCGTCTCTAGATGGCAGTGTCACTATTAGAGGGTCGGAAGATTTGTATTATGGGGATGATGACATCTCAGAATACGTGGACGCGTTTCTCAAAAATAGCCCTATCCCTCGAAATGACAAGTTTAAATACCTGATTAACGTTGGAGGAGGTGGTGGCGACGTTGTTCCTATTCATGACGAAGGAGATGGTAATGATTATTTTGTTGCTGTCTCACCTGCTATTGATACGCATGGGCTAGGCCATACTCGAGCCCTATCAGCTGGTAGTAGTGTTTCCTCGGTAAATCTCGAATATTTTCTTGATAAAAGTTCGCATCCAGCTGATCAAAAAGAAGTCATTTTAGAAAAACTCCTAAAGTTCAAACCTGAACTAAAAAATCCTTATGGCGAGCTTCTTGCAATGATTGAAGAACTTAAAAGAGGTCGGCTAAACCTCGAATTTGTTTATGATATTCTCGCTGGAAAAGGAGATGACGTTGGTAAGATTTTAGAGGGATTTGAGCAAGAATTGGCTAAAATTAAAAAAGATAAGAAAGATGTTTTTGATGAATTAATGACGTATTTTCTAGATCCGGCGACGAAAGATAAGCACGCAAAAGTGCTTTTTCCATATAACAAGACCCAGTTTCACTGGTTGACAGGAGAAATTCGTATCCATAAAAGGGAGAATGTTTATAAAGTTGAGGTCCATGCTCATGATCCATATGGCGCTGGAAAGATGGATGATGGCAATTTCACCAAACTTGAGGCTGCCATAAGAAAGAGAATACAAGAATTCGATCCCGCAGCTAGGATTGAACACATTCAGAATCTGGGTAGCCCCTATGTTAGTAGACAGGACGATGGAATTTCCTGCGGTGTTATTGTAGCTGAAGATCTCGTAAGGCGCGTCACCGGTAGGGGTTTAGAGTGTCCAAGCAGCGTGT
>MGXJ01000021.1:23414-38663 GCA_001801345.1 Gammaproteobacteria bacterium RBG_16_37_9
CGGTAAGGCGCAGCGATCCAGTATCAAAATTCATTGGGCGTAATCAACCAAAAATTACCTATCTTGAAGAAAAAGGTGGTCTGCCACCAAAGATGTCGCAAGACGATACAGAAGAGGAAAATTTTGGCATTTCAGTAGCAATTGAACAAACAGCAGAATCTAAAAAAGAGAAAAAAGAAAAAGATTTAGAAAAGCTTTTTGAAATATATGAAATTCTAAAACAATTCAGGGGTGATTCCGTTGAGGAGGCTTTGGACACTCTTGGAGGTGTGGGAGCGCGCGCCAGGTTGATTAATTACGATATGAGTGATAAGGAATGTATTAGGAATAAATATAGTACTGTTGATGCTTTTGGAAATGGTCGTGAGCCTCGGGCAAATGGCATCAATTTTATAGAATTTAAACATTTGGGAGACCTTATAGAAAGAAAACTTTTAAAGGGAGAGGAAGTTAGTTCATGTTTGGAAAAGATAAAATCAGATCTGGCTACAACCGTGAATAAGATTTTATTTGTTTTCTTTCAGGAAAGAGAGAAAATTGCCAAGGATAGTGCCTTGGCCAAAAAACTAGAGGAAATTTGTGCTGCTAATAAACAACCTGCTGGTTTGGGAGAAGAATTACCGAACATCCCTAAATTAGCTCGCCTCCATTACGACAAGTTAGTTATGAGATCTATTCTTGAAGAGTTGAAGCTATTTGAAGAGGCGCACCTAGATTTTTCGAGACGTGAAGATCGTTATTATTGGGGAAGAATTCTTGTTAAGGTAGGGGAGTTACTGCATCCCGACGAGCTGTCTGATTCTTATAGGTTGTCGGAAACATTCAAGCCAATAACTAAGTTGAGATCACAATTAATTCATGCTCACCGTATGCTAATTAGTATAGATGCAAAGTATCAGCTAGAATTTTACAGGCATGCAAAGGTCACATTTGATTCATTACGGTCTATTATTAAGCAGTTAGAGAAATCCGAAGAGTTAGATTCGAAAGCAAAAGATGAACTTGAAAAAAATGCGAGAATTTTTTTAAAGTTTTTTGATAAACCAGAAGGTTCTTCTACTGCCGAAGTGGAACAGACTGAACAAAAAAAGGATAAGCCGACAAATGCTTCTAGTTTGGAGCGGTGCATCGTGCGTGCAGGAATTTACCTCGAAAAGCTTAAAGAACCCAAAAAACTAGGGCGTCAGGCAGACAAAAAGAAAGGACCAGAGTCTCTGGAAAGTCTTGATAACGAGTATCAGGTATTACTCAAAGGAACTTCTCTTCCAGAAGGATATCCAAAAAAATTGGATAAAGATAGTGAGGAAAATATCTTGAGGCTTGCAGAGAATATAAAGAAACAGAGCAAGGAAAAAAAGGAAAAAAGCATCCCAGCAACCGTGAAACAAGATGAGCTATCAAACGATGAAAAAATCACTAAGCTACTCGACAAAATAATGAAAGAAATTGACTATATTCGTGAAGTTGGGGCTAGTCCTTCCATTCCAGGTAACCGAAAACCATATATAATTCAGCATGCAGAGACAGTCATCGGTGAATATATGAGGGAGATTAAAAAAGAAGTTTCATCAAGTAAGACCCCAACATTAATAGAAAAGGGATCAGTTACTTGGGGAGAGGCTAATAGAACTGCCATTTTTCAGCGAAGCAAGGGATTGGGTCACGAACCGCTATCGCTTGATCATAATGTCATGATGCAAGGTCTTCATGATGATATATTGCCATCCTATCAGGACCATAAAGCAATCTATATCGTTGGCCAAAATTCTATACGTGCTGTGCCACAAACGGCAATCATACTTAATCGAGTAGGGAGAGCTTTATTGAGATTATGTCTTTATAAGGAAGCAGTGGATTTTTTTAGACGAGCTCTCCAAGACATTGAAAGTACCCCAAAGTTGTCAAATATTGGTTGTCTCCGGACCAAAATAGACCAGTATAAATTGGATGCCATGGGGATCACACAGCCGACAGCCATTGTTATAGATATGCCGAAGGAGCTTTTTGGTATAGATAGTTATGCATTAGCATTTACACACAATTTGATGTTTGCGCTTCTATTGGCGGGAGATTTGGAGGGTGTCTGTAAGCTGGCCCGTCAGTTTTTTGACAAAGTTAGTTTGGATAGGTTAGCGCAATATAAGAAAACGATTATCCTTGGATCTGTTATGGAGCGATTTGGAGGTGGCAGGTCCTTAGAAACCTTGGGTATAATAGATCCCCAGTTATTAGAAACATATAAGAGTATAATAAAGCAGATAGAGAGTATTGCTGCACCTTTTGTTATTATGTATCCCGAAGATTCTGAGGTGTTTAATCAATTTTCAGGAATATCTGCTAACGCTGCCAGTGCATATTATCTGCAGGGAAAATTCCAAGAAGCCAGGAAATTTTATGAACAGGCATTAGAATTTTCGGGAAGCAAAGACAATGCGGTAGGTATTTCTCTTGCGCTTATTCAGTGTTGTTATCGGTTGGGTAAGGATGACGAAGTTGTGGAAAGGTACATTAATCTGGTTGTCAAAGATGGAGATTTGCTGGACCAATTTTCGGTGGGAGTGCTTAAATGTAATATGTGGCTGGATAAGGGTGATCCTAAAAATTTTTCTAAAATTGAGCTGGAAATTAAGTCGTTGGAGAAAATGCTTGATGAACACAAGGGCGAGTTTAAAGAGGAGTTAGGAGATAAATTCCTAGCGTGCCAACTAATGCTGCGTAGTTCCAGGATTCATTTGTGTAGCCAGAGAAAATCAAATTATAGTGAAATAGGTGATGAAATTAAGAAAGGCCTCAAAGTTGTTCAAAAACTTGCGAGGGGTAATCGTTTTTTCAGTGAGGTATTAAATTTTTATTGTTATGCTTCTCGTGCGTTAAGCAATATTGCACCACCATCAGAGGCGATATTAAGGGAAGCAGAAAGTTATCTTGAAAATGCGGAGAAGATGGTGCCGGGCACTTCGTCTTTGTTATCGGTGCGAGAGGCGGCTAAAGATTTGGCTGTAGTCTATAGTAACGTTGCCATGTTAGAACCCAGTCTATCTTATGTTAAACGTATAAAATATCTTGAAAGGGCCCAAAAAATACAAGAAAAATATAGTATTAAAACGGATACAACTAGGGCAAACCTGGCGTATACGCACTTTAACCATGCAGACAAACTGTATGATGAGAAAAAACATAAAGAAGCAATCCTCTATTATAGAGAGGCTATAAAAATTTTAGAATCTATCCAGTATAAAGAAGATCCGGAAACATTACGCAGTTTAGCGCTGTGCTATGAAGGTTTGGGTGATTGTTTGAAAAATAGAGACTATTGGGTTAAGGCAAGAGATCTAAGTTTTGAGTTTATTAGGAGATACCCCAAACATGAGTATTGTTCATTGGTAAGATCCTTTGCGAAAGATGTGATAAAAAAAATAGGGACCTAAAAACCTTAGCATTGCATTTCTGGATTGTTAATTGAGTGCGTTTTAGTTGGGTATCGCTGAGCAGCAGCTTTACCGCTGAAGTCGCGTTGTATAGGATCGCCAGCCGCAGCTGCTAGAAGGTCAACTGGAAATAAACAAAATGCTGTTTAGTTCTGGCTATTTCTTATTTTGCCATTCGTTTTCCGCTCCGACTAAAGTTGGTTAGCCTAAGTTTAAAATCGCTAGCATAGCTGGGCAAAATATCTATTTTTTAAACCCAGCTTTGTTTAGTATGTGCAGCAGTATTTGGGTGTATATTCTAAGTGGAGCTGATAAACATGCTACAGCTATTATTACCGTTTCTTCCCATAGCAGAGCTTTTGGGTTGGGGACCCAGATATGCGAGAAAATTATTCTTAAAACCAGCATAAGAAGACTATCCAGTCTGATGCTGAGCAGCTTGTGATGTTGGATAAATATATAGGCGATCTTCCTATAGAAGCTGTTCACATGGGAACTTTGCAACATTTTATTGCGGCCAGAAAAAAAGATGGCAGAAAGAGCAAAACTGTTAATTTTGGTTTACAGATTGTTCGTCATATTTTGAATCTAGCTGCAAGCGAGTGGATGGACAGTAATAATTTGACATGGTTAAGCAATGTACCAAAGACCAAGTTATTACCTATAAATGACGCTCGTAAGCCCTACCCATTAAATTGGGATGAGCAAGAAAGGTTGTTTAATATGTTGCCGTTGCATCTTAGACGAATGGTATTATTTGCTGTGAACACCGGCTGTCGTGATCAGGAAATATGTTCGTTAAGATGGGAATGAGAAGTAAAAGTTCCGGAATTAAATACTTCGGTATTTATTATTCCAGGTGCAGCAGTAAAAAATGGAGAAGATCGTTTAGTAGTGTTAAATAAAGTTGCGCTATCAGTTGTAAACGAGGTAAGGAGTCAGCATTCTGAGTATGTTTTTACTTATGCTGGCAGACTAATCTTAAGAATGCTGAACAGTGCATGGAAAAGGGCTAGGAGAAAAGTAGCACTTGCGGTTCGCGTTCATGACTTAAAGCATACATTTGGTAGAAGATTAAGAGCTGCTGGAGTAAGCTTTGAAGATAGACAAGATCTACTTGGACACACGTCAGGAAGAATAACAACGCATTATTCTGCTGCTGAAATAGTAAATTTACTAGACGCGGCAAATAAGGTTTGTGAAGTCCGACAAGAAGTTGGCAGCCCAACATTGATATTACTGCGATGTACAAATACAGGATTAGGTCCTGAAAAAACCAGTTTAGGGAAAGTTTATGTTAGCGCAAACTAGCATAAATAAAGGGCTTGATAGCTTAGGTCCCGCAAATATCCCGCAAATTGGTTTAGGTAAATTGAGTAACAATGCAAAAAGCCAAGCTAGATCTGGTGCGCCCGGAGGGACTTGAACCCCCGACCACCTGGTTCGAAGCCAGGTACTCTATCCAACTGAGCTACAGGCGCGAGCTTGATAGTAAAGGCCTACATCGTAATAGCTTAATTTGCTTAAGCCAATTTGTGGGGATTTTACGTAAGCTGTCCATAGCTTACACCCTATGGGCTTGGCAAAAAACGCCAATTCAAATTTGTTCCAGACAAATTTGTGTGGGGATCATATGTGCGCTTCTAAAATTTGCCCACTAAATAATATTAAATATACAAAGAGTTACCGTTTTTGTCCAGACTTTTTAACTCGAGCGCATGTTAAAAGACCAGCTACTCTATTTTCAAATACATAAACACACAGCCAGTGTTCACAGCAAATAATGCCATTCGTCTAAGATGCGATGGAAGTATATTAAATGACCTGCTTTGCTCATCTAGATTTAATGAATTGGTTGCTTCAGTTTAAAATACCTATTCTTTAAGGGATTTTATAACTTTTTAAATATTCTTTCAGAGTTTTTTCATTTATCACTAAATATATCATCACAATTTACAATTGATATCATTTCAGGATCGTCTTACGTTAGAATCGCGCCTAACTTTCAGGCTCATCTTACATTGGGCAGGGCTCTTTGTTGACAATAATCGATGAAATATATAATATATATGCATGTTTTGATTTAATTTGTCAACCACAAATGGGCGAATTAAAGAAGCTGTAAAAAATATATTATTAAAGGGAGATTATGAAATTAGAACATTTTTTTGCCCAATATCCAGTCTTTACATATAAAGAATTTTCAGATTACTTGCAATCAATTGGATCGAACAATAAAAAATCAATATGGTCTTTGCTTAACTACCACGAGAACGCTGGAAATATTTTGCGCATACGGCGCGGTCTTTATGCAATGGTTCCAAAAAATTTTAGCCAAACAACTCATCATGTTAATCCATACCTTATTGCGGGGCGCATTACTGAAGATTCAGTATTGTCCTACCACACCGCGCTCGATCTCCATGGTTTTGCTCATTCAGTTTTTTATCAGTTCTATTTTTTTACGCGAAAACTTATCCGCCCATTTACATTTCAGGATAGTGGTTTTAAAGCAGTAAAAATTCCTAAATCATTATTAACAAAACAGGAAGAAAATTTTGCTGTTGTTAGCGTTAATCGCGATGGTCTTAATGTTAAGGTTACTAGTTTAGAGCGTACATTGGTTGATGTGTTAGATTGTCCAGAATATGCTGGGGGTTGGGAAGAAATTTGGGCATCATTTGCAACAATCCCGGTATTGAATCTAGATCAAATTATCCAGTATGCTCTTCTCCTAAATAATGCTACGACGATTGCTAAAGTAGGCTTTTTTTTGGAAACCCATCGCGAACAATTTAAAGTTGAAGAAAAGTATCTCAAGCGGTTAGAGGAACATAAACCGCTACAAAAAAATTATTTAGAACGCAACCGGCGTGTTGGTGGTAAATTAATTAAGCGTTGGAACTTAATTGTTCCCGAAATTGTAATCAATCAAAAGTGGCAAGAGCCAAATGAAATATTCTAAAGAACAATTAATGGTGTTATCCAACAATACTGGGTTTCGGGCTGAAATTTTAGAAAAAGTATTATTGCTAATGGATTTACTGGAATGCTTTTTTAACGATCCGCTGCTTAAAGGAAAATTAGTGCTAAAAGGAGGAACGGCGTTGAATCTGTTTTATTTGGAATTACCGCGATTATCGATCGATATTGATTTAAACTATATTGGTGAGATAGATCGTGAAAATATGATGTTTGATCGTAAGCGAACTGAAGAGCGGATTATTGCAATATGTGAATTACAAAAATTTATGCTTTATCGCCAGCCCTCGGTTCATGCTGGTGGTAAACTAATTTGGCGTTACCCAAGCGCTTTGGGATATATGGGAAACTTGGAAATGGATTTGAATTATATGTATCGTATACCGCTACTGCCAGTTAGCCAAAAAACCTCTATACAGATTGGCGATTTTTCTGTAAAAAATATCGTTGTGTTGGATGTTCATGAATTGGCTGCTGGAAAATTAGCGGCATTGATAGATCGTTCTTTGGGACGCGATCTCTTTGACGCATATTGCTTATTTTCTGCTAACTTTTTAAATTCAGAAATACTCCGTCCAATTTTTGTTACTTATTTGGGGGTGGGCAATAAAAAAGACATATGCAACATAAGTGTGGAGAAAATAACAATTGATCATGAAGAATTGCTTAACCGTTTGTTGCCTATGTTGTCCAAAAAAAGATTAAGCGATATTGAGAATAAAAAAATATGGATAACAACAATGTTGGTTGAGATGAGAAAATCATTACAAACTCTATTGCCGTTAAGGGCTAATGAGATTGCTTTTCTAGATGCCTTGCTAGATTATGGTGAAATTAGGCCGGAAATGATAACTGAGAATTTACAGTTACAAAAAAATATTAAATCACATCCTGCATTACATTGGGCGGTCTTCAATACACAAAGAAATAAAAGCAGATGATTTATGGTGTATGGGACTTTTGCGGGGATGAGTTGCGCATTGTTACACTTTGTACGCCAAAAGTAGTGGGCGCCCCGTGTTATAAATATAAAAAAATCAAGCAATTACAAAACAAGCAAGCACTTCGAAGCCAGGTACTCTATCCAACTGACCCCGTTTAAAGGCATAACGGGGCGGCGGCTATAGGCGCGAATGTGATAATCGTTGTTTACATCATAATCGCCTAATTTACTTAAATATATACCATATCTGATTTTCGTTTATAAGTCTTCTTCGGAAGTAACTTTTATTCCATGTTGTTTTAGTAATTTTGTTAAAACCCCATCACCCGTGATTATTTTTTTGCTGAAGGTGCCGTCATAGATTTTATTACTTCCACATGATGGCGAGCGGGCTTTTAATATGGCTTCACGACAATTAAATTGTTGAGCAAATTTTAGGGCTTCAGTGGCACCAGTATGAAATTGTTTGGTAACATCTTTGCTATTTATTGTGACTATTTTGTCTCCTTGTTGTTCAGCTGGTTCTCGTGGTGTATTTAGGCCTCCTAATTGTTCTGGGCAAATTGGGATCGCTTCGCCGTTAATAACCAAATCAATTACTTTTTTACAAGGGGAGGCTTTGCCTTGATAATTACAAGGCAGGCCGGCTAAACAGGCGCTAACCAATTTTAAATTTTTGGTTGAATGGAAATGGTTCTCGATGGTTGATTTTGTTTGCTCAGAGCTTTGTGATGATTTTTCCTTTTGTTTGGCAGCTTGGCGTAGTAAAAAAATATACTTTTCTGCTTCGAAGGCTTCATCTTTGGTTATTAATAGAATGATCGCTATAATTAAACTAATAACGATAAGGATGTTGTTGTTCTCCAACCATTGCCAGCTATTAGCCTGATTTAAAGCAGCATAAAGGAGGAATGCTAGGATTGCGACGTTTATCAATAAGCCGTATTGTTTATGCTTCCCGATGATGAAGATAAGATCTTTTTTATTATCTTGTTGTAAATCATGCTCGAGTTGGTTAGCAGTGGCATTGAGTGAGTCAGCGCTGTATATCATTAAGGAATTAATGAAATCAATCCGTAGAGGTAATTGTTTGGTTTCTCGTTGAAAAAACCAGTTGTCAGCCTTGATGATTTTTTTACTTACGTTAATGATAGCTTGGATGCTGGTGGATGCAAGCAATAATATGCAAAATAACAATAATAAAAATTTCGGGATCCAGGTGTTATGAAAAAACAGTAACATAAAAATATTAGTAAATAACATTAAAAGTGCGAAGTAGGGTAAAAGGAATAAATAATTATTTAATGTTTTGCCTAGCAATGATGTTTTGGTTATAGACCATAGTGTTTTGTTTTCAGCTTGCTTTTGTCTTTCAATGCTTTGCAGAATGGCGGTGATTTCATTGAGGTCGTATTGCATATTTTTATACCCATAGCAAGAATCAGCAAACCTTAAATTTGGTGGATGGTCCTTTGCCAACCCTCATTATTTTACTTTGTTTTATTAACACATTTATTTTTCTAGTAGCGGTATTTCTAGATATATCTAGCTGATTTATTATATCTCCGATAGTAATTTCTTTCTTTATTTTAGCTAATTCTAATATATTATCTTCGTCGGATTTTTCTACATTTTTTTCACGTTGGAAATAAAAAGTGATTTTCACAAAATCACCTTCTTCAGAATACATCGGTTTTTTTAGATGTAATTTTTTGCAGCTATCAAATATCAAGCGTATGCCAGAACCTAGTTTTTCAACTAATCCCATTTTATGAGCTATGCGAGCAATAGTTGAGTTTCTTAGGTAAGTTGTACCATCGCCTAAATTATTTATATCTACCAGTCCTGGAAAGCAGCCCGGATTAAATATCTCTAACCGATCGTCATACAGGGCAATTTTAGTTGCTCCAGGAATTGAATACTTACGGTGAATAAGGGCGTTAATTATGGCTTCTCGCAACGCCTCTACTGGGATTGGAAGTTTGCCTTTTAACTTGGTTTTGTTTAATTGGTAATCTCTTAAAAGCCAAGATGTTATAAGTTTAAGGCTCATTTCAGCTTGCTTTTCGATGTTGCCTGTTATTTCTTCAGTTTGGATAATATTTCTACCTGATATTCCTTCAAAGCGTGTACAGATAACGATGGATTCTGGGATAAAATTTTCCGGGGTTTTACAAAAAAGAAGTGTTCCGGCAATTGTGGGTAAATAACTGTCATTATTGGCAGCAGCATGAGTAATCAATTTATCTGCCAATAGACGCGTATTGGTAACTTTCATTTCGTAGAAATTTTTTAGTAAATCTTTTGATAATATAGCTATGCTTTGATTTATTGGTTCTTCATCGAAATTAATTCTTTGTCCTTCTCTTATTAGATCTTCTACGTACTCGTTTGTGGCGCTTCTAGTGCTTGAACCTACCCGAAGATATACTCCTTTTGGGATGCCCCCGTTTTTTAAAAAATAAGGTTTCTTCGGACTTGTAGGTATTTTTATAGTTAGTATCAAAATACCATTAAAATTATTTTCATAGATTTGAGCAAAAATATTAGGGCTTGTCGAATCATACAGGCTATTAAGAAAACCGTCGTAAATTTTATCGCGATCTTCTTCAGTTATTCCTATAATTCTACGGGTATTATCTTCTACACCGATCATAATACTTCCACCAGAACCGTTAGCAAAAGCTATACAGGTTTTGATGAGCGATTGAAACTTTGGAAGTTTAGCTTTGAATTCTAAAGATTTTGATTCTCTTTCGGGATAGACCTCGATTTTATTCATATACTCTTTTTCTTTAAAGTTAATTGCACCAATAATGGGTTGATTGCACCAATTGCACCAAGAATATCAAAATTGCACCAATTGCACCAGTGTTATTATAATATTTTGGCCAAGTTTCTATTTGATAAGTTAAGTGTCAATCGAACACGGCGTGCAATGGCTCATTACTATCCTTTCTTTGCAACGGCACTTTAAGCTGCCTTTGCCTCCGGCATAGTGTCGTATAATTCGCCGCTTCAATCGATAACTTTAGCAAATCAATTATTGATTCAGCCATTCCTTGGGTCGCTCGTAGTGGCAATCTAAACACCATTTTTATCGTTAACATGCATAAAATTGCTACGTCAGCATAAATCTTGGGCCTACCACGACCATCTTTCCTGGTTTTATGCCACTCTTTTACAGATTTTTCATCAAACCACAAAGTTAAGCTACCACGTTTCACTAAAGCTTTGTTATAATACGACCAGTTACGGATGTTGTACTTTGCCATTGGCGATCCTCCGCGATTGTCCTTGAATATCACAGAGAAGTTTAAAGCTTTATTAACAGCTTTCAAGCTGTTTTAACATCCGTAACTGCTTTGTTCATGCAATAATGCCGTCATCAGGGTAAAGTAAAATTGCGAATAGCGGCAATCAAAAATAGACGCATTTAGATTTTTTGCCGAAATTAATTCTTAAAAATTGAGATTTCAGCAGGCCCATTATGTCTATAGCGCTTTACTGCTTATGCTTTTGGCCTACACTAGCATTTGGCGAGATTAGAGACCTGGTTGTAAATTTAACTTCTGGGTCAAGGCATGCATTCGATAGGCAAGAGTACCCAGGGATAAAAGGAAGAAAATATCGGCTTGTAACTACTAGAGTTATGCTAGACGAACAACCTGTTCAATGGGCTAAAACTGAATGGGAGCTGGTGTCTAAAGCGGCAGCTCTACCAGATGGCTACGAACTAGTTGAACACTATAACACCTCAACAGACTTTGCCTTTGTTCTAAAGCATAGTGAACCTGACAAACAAAGCGAAAGTTGTATTTTTGACCCAGACTCTCTAAAAGTACATGTGAGTTGCTATGGCGACACCGCGCACAAATTTATTAGCTATATTGTTCACTCTGAATCACCAATTGTAGAGTGCGAGTCAGGTCAAAGCATGATGGTTTCTGTTATAGTATCGCCCAAACAATGCGGACATAAATACACGTACAGGGCCACTGTAGAAGATGTGCCCGCAGAGGAAAGTAAATAACCACCAAAGACTTAAGAAGTCCTATGCATAAGGTCAGAAACATATTGCACTCTGAAGAGGGATTAATTAACAATAAATCGCAGGAGAAAAGCTGACAAGAGAGCGCGCTATATAAAATATATATGTAGCGACTCTTGGTGTGTGAAAATTTATTTGATTTTAATGTAAGGATATTCATATGATACTTCGCCATTTAGTAATTTGTTGGTCAATTAGCTAAGATCTCATGCTTTTTTAAAAAACTACAATCAAGTGCAGAGCAGTTAACATCAATTGAACGCTGGCATCGTATTTTGAGCGTTGCTTTTATGAAATATCTGAAGGGTCGTATATTAAAACCGCCGGATTTGATTACTCAAACTTGCCAGAGGAGAAAAAATATTAATTTTTACATGCCAAAAATCCAAAAAAAACACTGGAAAGGTAACGTTCAACTGCATTTAAGATTATTAGTAACAAACTAAATTTAACTGAAATATAACTCTTGTGTAGATGGGATTTTTAGCGGTTTACAATTAATATTATAAAAAATGTTTTATTTAATGAGAGTTTCAAAATTTAGCTCTTTTTTTAGATACCAAAAAAAGTAGACGGGCAATCCGCTTAATACAAATAAACTTGAAACAGCTAGATGCTTTAATGGAGTTTCGTAGATAACCCAAGAACAAAAGGCAATTGCAATGTATATAGCTAGCCACTGGAATATTTTGGTATTTGAGTTTTTATTCATTGATATTTTTATTGCTGCAAATCCGCACACCAAATAAACGAACAGAAATACCGCTACAGAATAGTCAATGATAGCAGATATTTGCTTTGCTAAACTTTTATCAGATGTTAGGATTAAAAGTATTACTATCCCTGCTGAACTAACTAGTATTCCCCAAAATGGAGCATGTCGAGAATTTTTCTTTGCAAAAAATTTAGGCATCAAATTGTCTTCAGCAAGACCTAAAATAATCTGTCCACTGGCCAGAGTCCAAGCATTAATAGTTCCGATTAGCACCATAGAGGCAATTATAGATATAAGTAGATGCCAGTTTCCTCCGAAAATATACTGTGTGGCATCAGCATAGGGGGCTTTGGAATTAACAAGTTCATTTGCCGGTATTAAACCCATGATGCCAATACTGTTGAGGGCATAAAGTAACGCTACGCAAATTGTGCCAAATATCACTGCTCTTGGTATGGTTTTAGAAGGATTTTCAACCGAACCAGCTGGAGTTGTGCCAGTTTCAAGTCCTATAAAGCCCCAGATAGCTAGTATAGCAACCTGTCCTAAAATTTGAGTAGTGCTAAGAGATGATATTTCATTGCTCACTGCGAAATTGCTGCTTTTAAAGTAATGTAAAGCTATAAGAGGTAATACAAACAGAGGAATAAATCTTATTAGGTTTAAAAAGAAACCTACTTTGCCAGCAGCATATACTCCTTTTATATTCAGCATAGTAATAATGCATAGTAGAGAAATTTCTATTACTAAATAAATCATTGGGCTTCTATCGCCTATGAATGGACTTAAATATCCAACGCAGGTTACGATGACTGCAACTGTGCTTACCCATGATACTACCCAATAAGCCCATCCAATAAAAAACGCTATATGTGAGCCGAATGCACTTTGAACATAAGCATGTGGACCGCCGGTTTTAGGAAAGCGAGAGCATAGCAGAGCAAACATAATCGCTAAAAATACAGCACCGCTACTTGAAATTAGCCATCCAGCCAGACTGTAGTATCCGTATGGAGCTAGAATAGCTGGTAGCATAAACACACCAGAACCAATCTGGCTGCTCATGACGATAGCTAAAACCGACCAAAAACCAATATTACGCGGAATATTCATGCGTTTGATGGTAACTGAAAAACTTGGTTTGTCAAAATCAAATAAAAGCATTGGGGTCAGACTAGACCTGACCCTGTTATCTATAATTATGTGTAAATTTTCACATTTTACCAACGTAAAATGTGGATTTTATCACGTTTTTATAACATATTAAGCCTGCTTCACTTCTCATACACCGGAAACTTCGCGCATAAATCTAGAGCTTCTTTTTTTATGTGTTCAATCGTTTTTTGATTATTAATATCATCTAAAATATCGCAGATCCAGTGGGCTATTTGCTCTATTTCATTTTCTTTAAAACCACGCGTTGTAACTGCCGGAGTTCCCAGTCTTAAACCACTTGTAATCATTGGTGATCTAGGATCATTTGGCACAGAGTTTTTATTTGCGGTAATGTTGGCTTTTGCTAGAGCTTCTAACGCATCTTTGCCAGTAATCTCTTTGTTAATTAAGCTCAATAAAAATAAATGATTATCAGTGCCGCCAGATACCACATCATATCCTCTTTGCATTACAATTTTGGCCATAGCCTTGGAATTTTTAACAACTTGTTCTTGGTAAATTTTAAATTCTGGCAGCATCGCTTCTTTGAATGCAATTGCTTTGGCAGCTATCACATGACACAAAGGACCCCCTTGTAATCCAGGAAATACAGCGGAATTAATTTTCTTTTCTAAATCTGGATTTGATTTAGCCATGATTATACCAGAGCGCGGTCCGCGCAAAGTTTTATGGGTAGTGGAAGTTGTTATATCGGCAATTTTTATCGGAGAAGGGTATAACTGGGCTGCAATTAAACCAGCAACATGTGCAATATCAGAAATCAAAAAAGAGCCAGCTTCATTTGCAATTTGTCTGAATTTTTCCCAATCTACTATCCGTGAATAAGCGGAAAAACCTGTCATAATTAATTTTGGTTTATGTAGGCGAGCCAATTTTTCAACTTGGGCATAATCTATTTCCCCCGTTTTTTCATTCAATCCATAAGCAATGGCGTTATAAATTTTTCCAGAAAAATTTACTTTTGAGCCATGAGTTAAATGGCCGCCTGCTGATAAATCCATTCCCATAATAGTATCGCCATGTGCTATGCAGGCGAAATATGCTGCAGCATTAGCTTGTGAGCCAGAGTGTGGTTGCACATTAGCAAAATCAGCCCCAAATAATTTTTTGACACGATCGATTGCTAAATTTTCAACGATGTCTACGTATTCACAGCCGCCATAGTAACGTTTGCCTGGATAACCTTCAGCATATTTATTATTTAACGCCGAGCCTTGGGCTGCCAACACCATGGGGCTTGTGTAATTCTCAGAGGCAATTAATTCTATGTGTTCTTCTTGGCGCTTGGATTCTTTTTGAATTGCATCCCAAAGATCAGGATCGAAATTAGCAATAGAAAGATTATTTTTAAACATTTGGGTTCTCCGTTATAGGGGTCAAGTCCCGACAATCGACAATGGTTATTAATCTGAAGGTTGTTACTGTTGCCATTGTCGATTGTCGGGACTTGACCCCTCTTCTTTATCTAGCCGCTTGTAATGCTTCGGTTAAACTTTTAACTGCGATAATCTCTATGCCTGGTAATGGTTTTTTAGGAGCGTTCGCATTAGGGATAATCGCTTTTTTAAAACCGTGTTTTATGGCTGTTTTTAGCCTTTCTTGCCCGCTTTGCACTGGGCGAATCTCTCCAGCTAAACCAACTTCACCAAAAACAACTAAACCTTGATCAAGTGGACGATTACGGATACTCGATAATACGGCTAGTAGTATCGGTAAATCTAAGGCAGTTTCTGCAATGCGCATTCCGCCAACAATGTTAATAAATACATCTTGATTGTATGTTGGAATGCCACCATGACGATGTAATACTGCGAGCAAAATTGACAAACGATTTGGATCAAGCCCGGCTGTGACACGACGTGGATTAGTAAGATGGCTTTCATCGACTAAAGCTTGAACTTCTACTAAAAGCGGTCGACTGCCTTCCCATGTCACCATTATAGAACTTCCGGCT
>MGXJ01000021.1:38681-39309 GCA_001801345.1 Gammaproteobacteria bacterium RBG_16_37_9
GAAAGATAGCCGAAGGGTTGGTAACTTCTTTGAGCCCTCGATCGGTCATGGCAAATATTCCAAGTTCGTTGATGGCGCCAAAGCGATTTTTAGTAGCTCGGATGACTCGAAAACGACTTTCATTGTCTCCCTCGAAATATAAAACACAATCAACCATGTGTTCTAAGACTTTTGGGCCAGCTAAAGTGCCTTCTTTGGTAACATGCCCTACGATAAATAATGCTGTTTTTGATTGTTTGGCATAGCGCACAAGCTGAGCAGTGCATTCTCTAATTTGTCCAACTCCGCCAGGTGCTGATGGGATTGCTTCGGTATACATGGTTTGAATGGAGTCGATAGCTATGATGTCTGGTTTTTCTTGAAGAGCAACGGTTATGATTTTTTCAACCTGGGTTTCTGCAAGTAGTAGCAATCTATCTTCTGGTAACTCTAAGCGACGGGCGCGCATAGCAATTTGTTGGAGTGATTCTTCACCGGTTATGTATAAAACTTTAAGCTTTTTCCCAAAATTACAAAGAGCTTGTAGTAATAAAGTTGATTTTCCAATACCAGGGTCGCCACCTATCAATACAGTTGAGCCTACAACTAATCCTCCGCCAAGGACACGATCTAGTTCTTCAATTTCAGT
>MGXJ01000021.1:39324-44679 GCA_001801345.1 Gammaproteobacteria bacterium RBG_16_37_9
TAACGTCAGCAAGCAGAGAAATAGTTTCTGTGGTAGTGGCCAAATATCCAGAAAAACGAGGATTGGTTTTAACTACAACATCTTCAACCAAGCTGTTCCATGTGCCACAATCAGAGCAGTGCCCGGCCCATTTTGGATATTGGGCACCACATTTTTGACATATATAGACAAATTTTGTTTTAGTGGACATAGAAAAATAGTAACATTACGGCAGAATTAATTACAGAAAAATAGTTGTTTGAAATAAAAATGAAACCCAAAGGTATACTTTATATTGTTGCTGCCGCTTCCGGCACTGGAAAAACCAGTCTAGCTGAGGCTCTTACAAAAACAGTCGATAATATAAAAATTTCGATTTCACATACCACGCGTCAGATTCGCGCCAATGAAAGGACTGGTCAGAATTATTTCTTTGTTACCCCAGAAGAATTCGAGTCATTGATAGAAAAAAATGCGTTTTTAGAGTATGCGCAAGTTTTTGATCATTATTATGGAACCTCACGTAAATGGGTTGAAGAACAGCTAAATATGGGGATTGATGTTGTTTTAGATATAGATTGGCAAGGAGCAAGGCTGGTTCGAGAACAGATCCAATGTGTTAGTATATTTTTATTGCCCCCATCTAGTGCAGAGCTGCGGTTGCGTCTTGAAAGAAGAAAGCGAGAGGATTCCCAGATTATAGAGCAGCGCCTGGCCACAGCAAGCTCAGAGATCGCTCATTATAAAGAATTTGACTATGTTGTAATAAATGATAAGTTTGAAAACGCGTTGGCAGATTTGCAGACGATTGTTCAAAGTCAAAGATTACGACTTAGGTATCAGACAGAAAAGTATGCTACACTAATCGAAGAGCTAAAGGGGTCAAGTCCCGACAATCGACAATGACAACAGTAATAATCTCCAGGTTAATAACCATTGTCGATTGTCGGGACTTGACCCCTTAAATTAAAATTAAGAGAGGTTATATAATGGCGCGAATAACGATAGAAGATTGTTTGGAAAAAATTAGTAGTAGATTCAAGTTAGTATTAGTCGCAAGTGCGCGCGCTCGGCAGTTGGCAAGAGGTGGCGCTACTCCACTTGTGCCAGTTGAAGGCGATAAGGTGACTGTTGTTGCTTTGCGAGAAATTGCCCTGGGGCTTATTACTGAAAGCATCCTTGATGAAAATCAGACCCCACCAAAAGTAGTTGTTGAGGATATATGCGAAATTCCTAATGAAATTATTGCTGAAACACAGCAAACCGAGGCAGAAATTGCGCCTTTGCAGCAAGAAAACTCTAGTGTAGAAACCGAAGAATAACAAAAAACACGGTTAGATAATGTGCAACTTTATAAACAACTGCATGAAAAACTAAGTTACCTCGAAGCTGATAAGATAGAACAAATTTATCAGGCCTATTTGTTTGCTTTAGAATCTCATTTTGGTCAAAAACGCGAAAGCGGCGAAAAATTCATAACTCATCCTATTGCAGTTGCAAGCATCCTTGCTGATATGCGGATTGACTATCAGAGCATCATTGTTGCGTTATTACATGATGTTATTGAAGATACGCTAACAACCAAAGAAAAAATAGTGGCCAAATTTGGCCAAGAAGTTGCTGATTTAGTTGATGGTGTTACTAAATTAGACCGAATTGAATCCTCCAGTAAAGACGAAACCCACGCCCAAAATTTTCGTAAAATGGTATTGGCGATGTCGCGTGATATTCGAGTGATTTTGATCAAGTTAGCCGATCGATTACATAATATGCAAACCATTGATAGCGTGGCACCAATTAAGAGACACCGCGTTGCTAAAGAAACTCTAGATATCTATGCGCCAATCGCTAATCGATTAGGTATGTATAAAATGTGTATTAAGTTGGAAAACCTAGCTTTTGCCGCATTGTATCCTCGCCGAAATGAAATTTTAGAAAAATCAATGGGACAGGTATACGGCAAAAATAAAGAAGTTATGAAGTTGATTGAGCGGGAGTTAAAGGAAGCTTTTTCTAAAAACTCTTTAAAAGATCTTAAAATTGTTGGGCGGACAAAACATCTTTATGGCGTTTATAAAAAAATGTTAGATCATCGAGCTTCATTTGCTAGTGTCACCGATGTATATGCATTTCGTATTATTGTGCAAAGTATAGACGATTGTTACCGCGCTTTGGGTATAGTTCACGGCTTATATAAACCTTTGCCAGGTAAATTTAAAGATTATATAGCTATGCCAAAATTTAATGGGTATCAATCTTTGCATACAGTTTTATTTGGCCCATATGGTGCACCTGTTGAAATTCAGATTCGAACACAACTTATGGACCAAACAGCCAATAATGGAATCGCAGCTCATTGGTTATATAAAACCGGCTCTGATGTTGCTGATGTTATACATATCCGGGCGCAGCAATGGGTTAATGATTTGCTTGAAATGCAGCAAAACACCAGCAGTTCCGCAGAGTTTTTGGAAAATTTAAAAATAGATTTATTCCCAGATAAAGTTTATGTATTTACACCCAAGGGCAGCATCATGGAGTTAACTCGGGGCGCTACTGTAGTCGATTTTGCTTATGCAGTGCACACTGATATTGGTAATAGTTGTATTGCCGCTCGAATCAACAGAAAATTTTTGCCTTTATCGACAGTATTGCTAAATGGCCAGACAGTTTCAGTTGTTACTTCTCGAGCAGCAAATCCAAATCCAGAGTGGCTCAATTTTGTGACTACTAGCAAAGCTCGCCATTGTATTAGGCACTATATAAAGAATAAAAAACGATCTGAGTTGGTCGTTCTAGGGAAGCAATTATTGGACAAAGCTTTTTCTGATTTGCAGTGCTATTTTCAAAAAATTGACTCTAATGCCATAGCTGCTTTTCTTGAAAAATCTGGATTTAAAACCCTGGATGACTTATATGAAGATATTGGTCTTGGTAAGCATTTATCTATTTTGGTTGCATATCAATTGACTAACAGTGGAGAAAGTCAAAAGAAAAAAGAGGACAAATGCGCTGTAGGGGCTGAAGACAAACCATTGTTAATTCGCGGAGTTGAGGGAGTGGCAATTAATTTTGCTAGTTGCTGCTATCCTATTCCTGGAGATTCTATTTCGGGCTATCTTAATGTTGGTTCAGGTTTAGATATTCACACTAAAGATTGCCCTAGTTTAGCAAAATTATGCAATAAACATCCTGAAAAATGCTTATCTGTTAGTTGGGCTGAAGATGTTAGTGGTAGTTTTTGTGTGGTATTGGATGTGGAAGTGACTGATCAATTAGGTGTTCTAGCTGAACTTACACAAGCTATCGCAAAAGTTAATGCTGATATTTATAATATTGTTTGCGGCGAGCGTAGTGGTGGTGATGTTTTAGTGTCATTACATTTATTAGTGCGAAATTTATCTCATTTAAGGCGCGTAGAACTTCATATTAGCAATGTTCCTAATGTTATTAGTGTTATACGTAGGAAGGGATTGTAGTGCTTGCCGCTCCCCAAAATATTGCATGTAGTCAACTGCAAGGTGTTGGTCCAAAAACTTTAGAGCGACTTCACAAAATTAATTTATTTAGAGTTCAAGATTTATTATTTCATTTGCCAATACGCTATGAAGATCGTACAAAAATTTCACCTATACGCAAGTTAAAAGTTGGTGAATACGCGGCGATTGTTGGAACAATTATAGCAAATAAAGTGGTGCGCTATGGTCGTTCAATGTTGTATTGCACCCTGCAAGATATTAGCGGTCAGCTACAAATCTGTTTTTTTAATTTCAATAAACAAAAATTGCAATTTAAGCTTCTACCTGGGATAAAACTTTATTGTTATGGTGAGTTACGTTGGGTTGGAAATACGCCTACTATGGTGCATCCAGAATATAAAATTTTGGCGCCAAACGAAGAGCCGCCGGTTGCAAAAAATTTAACTCCAGTTTATCCGACTACCGATGGGTTGTCGCAGTTTGTATTACGTAAATTAATCACCCAAGCTATAAATATCGCAGTAAAAAATAAAAATTTGTTCGAATATTTTCCTGTGATGCTTTTGCAGCAGCTTAATTTTCCCAATTTAATCGAAGCGCTTAGTTTTGTTCATCAACCACCAGCGCATTTGAATACCGAAGCCGCTATGAGCCGCGAACATCCGATGCGACAACGATTGATTTTTGAAGAGTTATTAGCCCAGCAGTTGAGTTTATTAGAGTTACGTTTAGTAGCTAAAACTCATGAGGCTATAGCATTGCCATGGAAAGAAGATTTTACCGCTAAATTTTTAGCCGCGTTGCCATTTACTTTAACCAATGCACAACTAAGGGTTATAAAAGAAATTGCGAGTGATCTTGCTAAGCCAAAACCGATGTTGCGTTTATTACAGGGGGATGTTGGTTGTGGTAAAACGATTGTTGCCGCCCTTACTGTGGCTCAAGCAGTTAATCATGGTTATCAAGCTGCGATTTTAGCACCAACTGAGATTTTAGCCGAGCAGCATTTTAAAAACATTACGCAGTTACTTGAGCCTTTTGGGATTAATGTAGTTTTGCTGAGTGGTAAAATTAAAGGAAAAAAGCGCGATCTTACAGTGAAGGCAATTGCTGATGGTTCTACTCAAGCGATAGTTGGAACCCACGCGATTTTTCAGGAAAAAATAAAATTTAATCATTTGGCTTTAGTGATTATCGATGAGCAGCACCGTTTTGGTGTTCATCAAAGAGCACAATTGCGCGATAAGGGATTTAAAGATGATAAATATCCCCACCAATTAATTATGACTGCAACCCCCATCCCGCGAACACTTGCAATGGCAGTGTATGCAGACTTGGATTGTTCCATAATTGATGAGTTACCAAAAGGTCGAGCGCAAATTACCACTATAGTAGTTTCCAACAGGCGGCGTTTAGAGGTTTTAGCGCATATACGCAGTAATTGCCAAGAGGGTAAACAAGCCTATTGGGTTTGTCCGTTAATTGAAGAATCAGAGAATTTACAGTGTCAGGCCGCAGAAACTTTAGCTAAAGAGTTAGTTATAGCTTTGCCTGAATTACGTATTGGTTTAGTGCATGGTCGCAAGTCAAGCGAGCAAAAGGAAAAAATCATGGCTGAATTTGCCGCGCATAAAATTGATCTTTTAGTGGCAACTACGGTAATCGAAGTTGGAGTTGATGTGCCAAATGCTAGTTTAATGATTATTGAAAATGCTGAGCGCTTGGGTTTGGTGCAGATCCATCAATTGCGCGGTAGGGTTGGTCGAGGAACGGTTGCAAGTTTCTGCGTGCTGTTGTATCAATCGCCGTTATCAATGCAGGCTCGGCAAAGGCTATTACTAGCGCGTGATAACAATGATGGTTTTGTGCTTGCGCGCAAGGATCTTGAAATGCGTGG
>MGXJ01000022.1:0-4649 GCA_001801345.1 Gammaproteobacteria bacterium RBG_16_37_9
GATGTTGATGGCTCTGGTGTTGGTGTTGGCGTTGCCGCTAATGCTGTTGCTGCCACTGCTTCGCGTTCAGCTCGTTCACGCTCAACTGCCGCCGCTGCTACCCGTTCGCGCTCAACTGCTAATGCTGCTGCTGCGCTACCTTTTTTAACTTCTACTCCCTTATCACTATTAGTGCCAGGATCTGGATCATTTATCTTAAGCGCTCCTCCCCCTACAATCATTGATGCACTATTGAACTCTACGTTTTCTTTTACATGCTTTTTAATTGCATGTGGATCTATTTTAATATTAAGCTTATGGCCATCAGACACGAACTCATAATAATCACGATCCCTTCCAACTACTTCATAATAAAACCTCCTGTCTTCAACATCCGGTTTTCTATCGACAAGTAGAACTATCTTGCCGTCCCTTTCAAAAACCTTTCGTTCTTTCTCAGCTGTTGTTTCCTTAGAAACAATATCAACATCTCGACGCACAAGATCGACCATATGACGAGCGACACCTTGCAAATTAGCATGCTTATTTGGTAACAACCCAACTCTAAAGTTGACACTCAAATACCAAGTTGTACCTCGAGGTAAATCTCTCTGCACTCCGGTTTCCAAACCAAGTTTATCAAATATTTCTAATATCCTTTTGCCATTTTCTAAATAATAATCGTATGATAATCTAGCCTTAGGCCCACAAATAGTATTTGTATCTTTTGCTTGAAAATAATATCCGCCAACATATCCGATTAATCCCTTCACAAATTCATAACCGACTTCTATATCTCCACCAGCCATTGCCTTTTCATATTGCTTATTAGTTGTTATCCAAATATTATTAAAAACCCGGTCTAATTCTGCTGATTGCGATAGATTAGTAAGCTTTGATTTACTCCCAACAGGCTGGTAAAAATTACCCCCTACAAATAAATTCTTATGCCAAAATTCCGCACCAAATGTCATTTGATTAAAATAATTTCCAAATTCACTTCGCTTACGATCAAAAGCTCCATAAACCCCATACAAATTCTCTTTTTCCAACAACTGCCGATACCCTAAATGAATATTGCCTTCAAATGACTTGCCTGTACGATCGTAAAATCTTACATCAGTAAAAACTAATTTGTTGGGTGATTGCAAAATGGGAACAAAAAGATCTATTCCTGCCGCTACACTAGATTGTCCATTAAAAAATCGTGTACCACCAACTTGCAAATAGGGTAAATATTTATTGCCGCTATCATCCGCTCGTCTTTTTACATTCTTTTTTTCTCTAATTACATCACGTACGATACCATTACTACTAGCAATCGCTTTTTTATTAGATACTTTACTCTTTGAAGCATTGCTTTTTTTCCTAACATATGCATTCAAAGGCGCTTTATGTTCTTTAGTGGTAGTCGCTTTTTCTGCAGGAATTAAAACACTGTGGTTTGGTTTGGGTAAAATTGTTGTTACTGGAGTTTCTTTTGCAGCAATTTCTTTGTTTACCACCTTTTGATTTTTAGGCAATTCCGCTACTTTATGACTAGATTTTCCCGCAGAATTAATAACATTTCTACTGGTTTCTTTCGCCCTTGAATACCCTAGGTAATCGAAACTAATCTTGGCAATACCAAAAAACGCCACGATAAGCACAAATAATAACGCATATCTTCCGATGACTTTCATATTCCTACCTCCATGTTACTCTTTGAGCTTATCCATCATAGATAAGCTATTCACCAATTAATAATGTGCTTGTTTACTAAAAACATTGCTTGAAATTGTTCACTGCTTGGACTAATACTTTTTACAATGACTTTTGTTTGGTTAAGATTAGGATTAACAACTACAGATATACACTGAAGATAAGCTAACATCAGCACAAGAAACGCTCCAACTACCATGTCACAACACTCTTTAGCTTTGTTCATAGTAATATCCTTATTACCTAACTAAACAAACCGACTGATGGAAGCATTCTATCTGAAATTTCCAAATATTTCCATAAGAAGTTTTGAAAATATATTCTAAAAACAACCCGATCTAGCAAAATTTTATAAAAAATTTGTCTATACAAACTGTTAGCTTGCACTTTATCTTAAATTCAGGATGAGCCCGTAGCAAAAACGTTTAACTTTAGAGTTTTGGTTTATGGTGCCCGGGGCCGGAATCGAACCGGCACGGGATTTAGTCCCGAGGGATTTTAAGTCCCTTGCGTCTACCTATTCCGCCACCCGGGCAAAAACCATTAAAAAGAAAGGCTGAGGTCGGAATTGAACCGGCGTACGCGGTTTTGCAGACCGCTGCATGACCACTCTGCCACCCAGCCAAAAAACATTACAGCTAATATAAAAAAATGTCCGCTAAAAAAGGCGGACATTTAGATTAGAAAAATGGAGCGGGAAACGAGATTCGAACTCGCGACCCCAACCTTGGCAAGGTTGTGCTCTACCAACTGAGCTATTCCCGCACACAACATCGTAACAGCAAATACTTATCACCTGGAAACCGTCCATGGCGCACCTGTCCCGGCCAAACTTCCTGTTTGGCGCTCGACGGCGCAAAGCTTTGCTTTGCGAAAACTCCGTCTCGCCCAACTGAGCTATTCCCGCACACAACATCGTAACAGCAAAAACCTCCTCCCGAACGCAGCAAAAGACCTCCAATTGTCTGTCATCCTCGGATGAAGATCCGAGGATCTAGCATTGTAGAGATCCTCGGGTCAAGCCCGAGGATGACAGCTATCATGTAATCTATTCCCGCGCATAACTTCTTTATTATTGATTTTTAATCGCTTTTCGTCAAGTCCGGCCAAGCAGCTTTAATATACATATACATTGACCACAAAGTCATACCAGCTGCTAAATATAAAAAAGCTAGGCCAAAAATTAAATACTTATACCCAGCCGCACATTTAGGGCAATACAATAACAATAACCCTACAGCTAACATTTGCAATACAGTTTTAATTTTGCCAATGTAACTTACAGCAACACTGGTTCTTTTGCCAATATCAGCCATCCATTCACGCAAAGCTGAAATTACAATTTCTCTACCAATAATCACCGCTGCTGGAATTGCGATATAAGCCTTACCTAATTCAGCAACCACCAAAATCAACGCAATCGATACAATTAATTTATCTGCCACTGGATCTAAAAACGCTCCGAATTTAGTAGACTGATTTAAATTCCTAGCCAAATACCCATCAACCCAATCAGTCAACGCAGCACCAGCAAAAATAATCGTTGCCAATATGTGCCCAAATTTACCTGGTATATAAAACACAACAACAATTGCTGGAATCAAAAAAATACGAATATAGGTAAATAAATTCGGAATATTCATTTTCATCTCTTCTTGCTACCAGAAAACAACTTCGACAGATTGCATACTCACCAAACGAAAGTTGAATTTTGGGGTAAAGTTGCTATTGGAACCATACTCCTCGCAAAATGAATTTTACGCTGCGCTATCCCTGCTTCGCGCCACGAGGGCTTGCCTGCGGCAATTCAAATTCGCTCCAAGCGAATTTGTGGCGAGGCTCCCTTGTTTTTTGCGGCCGGAGTTTATTTTTATATAAATGAGGACCGCAAAAAATAAGGGCAACAAAGCATTAAATTCATTCTGCGAGGAGTATACGTTATTGCACTTAAGCATGCAAACGGTCGTAGATGCGCTTGGCCAAACCCGATCCAATACCGTTTACTTTTGCTAAATCGTCAGCGCCCGCGCTTTGCAATTCAGCCAACCCACCAAAATATTTCAAAAGCGCAACTCGCTTTGATTTTCCAACACCCGATATATTTTCCAATACGGATTTATGGCGAGACTTTCTCATTTGTTTTCGATGACTGGTTATAGCAAAATGATGGGCTTCATCACGAATTTGTTGAATAAAGTGCAATACCTGACTTTGAGGAGATAGAATCAAAGGATCTTTTCTACCATAAATATAAATTTTTTCTAACCCTGGCTTGCGATCTTTGCCTTTAGCAACAGCTATCAACTTTACTTTTTGCATATTTAGCATTTGCAATACTTGTGACGCTACACCAAGCTGCCCTAACCCACCATCAACCATAATCACATCAGGTAAATTTTCCAAATTGCCATAGCGACGTAGGAGTGCATCACGCAATGCGCCATAATCATCCCCTGCACGCACGTTTTTGATGTTGAATCTGCGGTAATCTTTCTTGCTCGGACCACTCTCGTTAAAAACCACACATGAAGCTACCTGAGCCTCACCCATCGTGTGACTAACATCAAAACACTCAATACGCTGCGGCACCGATAATAAATTCAAAATTTTCTTAAAATCCAATAAACATTGGGCATAATTTATACTAGATGTATGATGGTTTTTTAACGCATTAGCGGCATTAACTTCTGCCATCGCTATTAACTGTTTTTGTGCTCCTTGAACACGATCAGACACAGTAATCCTACGTCCAAATTTTTCACGGAAAATTTTTACTATATCCAAACGCTGTGGCAGTTTTATATTAAGCAAAATCTTTTCTGGAATTATAGTGTTATTCTCATTCTGCAAATAATAATGAGTAATAAACGCTGACAAAATTTCACCAAGAGATAAAGTAAAGTTATAGATCTTAGGAAAATATGCTTTATTGCTAAGCACCAACCCACTGCGCACAAACAAAACATTAA
>MGXJ01000022.1:4655-5161 GCA_001801345.1 Gammaproteobacteria bacterium RBG_16_37_9
TTTCACTTCCTTTAGCAACAATCGCAATCACATCATAATTGCCACTAATGTTGGTTATAGCTTGCTCAGTTTGCACTTTGCGAATGTTAGCAATTTGATCACGATAGTTTACAGCCTGTTCATAATCTAATTTAGTCGCTGACATATCCATTAATTTTGTCAATTTTTTTACTACATAATCACTTTTATTACATAAAAATTGCTCGACTAATTCTACCTGTGATGCATATACTACTTTATCCACGTAACCTACGCATGGCGCACTACAAAGCTTAATCTGATAAAGCATACAGGGGCGAGAACGATTACGCATAAAACTATCTTTACAAACTCGTATTTTAAAAATCTTTTGCAGTAAATTTAAAATAAAATTAACTGCTAACGCATCTGGAAACTGGCCAAAATATTTACCATATACTTTATTTATAGCACCACGATGGATAGACAAACGAGGAAAATCATGACGCGACAAAAGCAAATATGGAAACGACTTATCATCTTTAAAC
>MGXJ01000022.1:5177-6699 GCA_001801345.1 Gammaproteobacteria bacterium RBG_16_37_9
TTACTCTCTAAAAGTAAAGCCGCATTTTCACTAGGAGTAATAATAATTTCGATATTCTCCACTTGAGCCATAAAAATTTTGGTCTTAGGATGATTGGCCGCACGAAAATAACTGCTTACACGTTTCTTTAAATTCTTAGCTTTACCGACATATAACACCTGGCCACCAGCATCAAACATTTGGTAAATACCAGGTTTGTTTGGCAAAGAACTTAAAAATTGTTTTTCATTATCTATCATGTAATAACCATCGCACATCATGTTTGCCAATTGAATCGCCAACCAAAATACGACTTAACCAAGCTACCATTGGCTTTAATTGTTTTTCAAATTGCCAAGGGGCATTAATTATGGCCATACCACAACTAGTTAAACCACCATAAGCGGAGGCATCCTCACCAACTGATAATCCTGTAATTAATATGTTTTGCGCAGCTAACTGCTTCAAATCTTTATAAAAACTCTGAATCATTTCCTGATCTTTAATCGGATACCATATCGCATAAATACCAACAGAAAAACGATCCAATGCTATTTGCATAGCAGCAATAATATTTTGCATTTCGTCTTTCTGCTCATACGCTGGATCAATTAAAATTAATCCTCGACCATTTTTTGGTGGCAAAAACGCCTTCATGCTTTGATATCCATCTAAATGATGAACCGCAACTTGTTTATCTTTTTGAAATTCTTGCTTTAGCGCTAAAACATCTTCAGGATGCATCTCCACTAGCGTTATATAATCCTGCGAGCGCAACAAAGAACGCATAATATAGGGAGAGCCTGGATAAAATTTTGGCAAATAAATTGTTGAAGCAGCGAGTGTCACAGCCCCAATATTTGGTCTATCAATAATATCTTTACCATTATTAACCGCACGAACTATTTGCAAATACGTATTAATAACTTCGGGGCAATTTGTGTAATCTTGAAGATTATACAATCGTGCTATGCCGTTTTCGTATTCTCGTGTTTTTTGCGCATTTTCAGAAGTTAAATCATACAACCCGATACCAGCATGTGTATCCAAATAAGATATAGCTTTATCTTTTTGCGATAGCGACTGCATCAGCATAATAAGAATGCAATGTTTAAATACATCAGCAAAATTACCCGCGTGATAGATGTGTCGATAGTTCATGTTTGTGTGCCTGATTACCTTTGAATGATTCTACCAAAGGTTGCTATCTATAACACTAAAAATTAGATACACTTTTCGTATATACCGACCATAAAAATATTATTGTAGATCACATACGGGAAATAAACATAAAAATCACATGAGGAAGATCCATGCAAAAAATAAATATTAATAACAAGCTTTCTCTGTTTAGCAACTACTGGTCACCAAAAATAATCGCCGACTTAAATGATTCATATATTAAGCTTGCAAAATTCAAGGGACAATTTGTCTGGCATAAACATGTCAATGAAGATGAATTGTTTTTTGTGATCAAAGGTCGTTTATTAATAAAGTTAAGGGACCAAGACATTAATCTTAATGAGGGCGAGTTTGTTGTTAT
>MGXJ01000023.1:0-6909 GCA_001801345.1 Gammaproteobacteria bacterium RBG_16_37_9
GCCCTTAGACCTGCATGCATTTTAATAATATTTCGTCCTTGATAACCAGCCCACTTTTCAAGAAACTTCAACATATAAGTGGCACACCCCTGCCTCTTATAAGTCTCATCTGTTGCCAAAGATCGTAGAGCTGCCTCAGTATCGTTTAACAACTCAACATGAGCAACGCTGACAATGTTTCGCCCTTTATATAAAACAAAATGATAATTATTACCAGCAGTTATACTCGGATGACTCCTGTTATAAACTACACCAATGGGCTTGAAAATCTGCCCTTCCCTAATTCTGTGATAATTTTCCCATTCATTATCATGCATACAAAAATTAACACTGAAGCCATCAAACCCAGCTTTTTCCAAAATGCTTTTAATAAATTGATCTTTTCTTAGATGATAACCTGTAAATTGTGGATTCGCTTTTTCATATGATGCTGGATCTTGCAAAATCTGCTCTTTAAGCTTGGCATAGGCCAAACACTCATCTTCATGCGCTCTTAAATAATCGCGAAAACACAAATTGAGCGCAATAAATCCATGATCATTTTCAACAACATGAAGATTTACTTTCAAAAGCACCGTATTCTTTGAAAAATAGTAACGAAGCGGAATGTTTATTTCCCCTTTGAAGGTATAACCAGAATTTTGCAGTGCAAGACTTGATGATAACTGATCAACAATACATAAAATATCGATATCTCGCCTTGCATTCAATCCAACAATCGATGTTGAACCAATATGATGAACTTCAAGACAATGATTTCCAAGAACCTGTTTAATCAAAGCCGCTTGTTCTTCAAACATTCGCGGCCAATCTGGATTATACGGAATAACTTTAATCAATTTGGTTTTGATGTTCATAAACAGTCTACAACTGTCCAGCAAAATTTTTCTAGCTTACATTAGCTTTTTATTGCCGTAACTATAAACTAATCAGAGCTTTTTAGATCATATACAAATTCGTATCGAGGGCCTTTCTCCGTTTTGACTTCAACATATTTAGATGTAAACCCAGCTTTTTCTAGCACTCTTATTGAACCTTCATTGTCAGGATGAGAATCAGCTTTTATACTTACCACTTCCGGATAATACTTTTTTACAAGTTCTACAACTTTCTTCAAACTATTTGTAGCAAATCCTCTACGGCAAAAATCCTTGAAAACTATGTAGGCAACTTCCGGGTTTTTCGAAGGAAATGCACCTATTGATATTTGCCCAGCAACTTTACCATTGCTATCATAAATCATATAGTGCAATCCTTCTGGTTTTGGTTGCTTCATTCTGTTTAGCCTAAACGCAAACGTTGTTTTTGCTTTTTCCCTATCAACGGGCTTCCCATCTGTATAGTAACGCATATATACAGATTCTGTAGGAGGATAATTAAACAGGTCACAATACGCTTTTTCATGCTCCTCTTGAAAAGGTTTTAGGACACAATAATCCATTGGATTTTTTTCATTTTCACAACGTATTTCTGAGTGAAGCTCTTTATATTCATCAGCCAGACTACTTGACGAACTACTTGATGTTGCACCCGATTTCATCATAGCAAAAATAGCTGGTGAAACAGATAGAGAAAATAAGACAAAAAATGACAACGCTACTAGTGAGTAACTCTTTTGTATCAAAGCTGATTTTTTGAAATTCAAAAACATGTTATGACTCCTAATTATCAAAATTATTATTCATATTGATATTTGCATGTATTGGGGCGACTGTCAACATAGCCTAAACAATGGATCCACCTTAGATTATCCTAGTAGCTCCACACTACTTCATTGCACATTTATTTACGTAAAAATAAATTATATTCCCTTGCTCGTTTTACGCACGCATTATACAATATCAAAATATTAGTTTTTGAAATATGTCTAATAAAAAAGTTAATTTTATGGGGATATAAAAATGCGACTTTTACTAAAACTTATCGGACTTTGTGTAGTAGTGTTACTCAGCGCTTGTCAACCACCTAAACCTTCGGTTATTGATGAAAGCAGAATTACAAAAATCTCCGTTGAATGTCACGCATTTGATGATTCTATACAAACACTCCAATTGGAAGTATTAGACGTAACTGTTGATAGCGTTAAAAAAGCATTTGGTGAATTATTTTACAACAATTTTCCAATATATATGATTACTGGTTATGAAAACAGACTAATGACAGATAACGATACTAAAATATCTTTACATGCATACGGAGCAGCAATCGATATCAATTATCATATCAATCCTTACTATAATGTATTAAAAGGCACATCAAGCATAGAACCCAAACGATTCACTAATAGGACCAAAGATGAAGAAAAAATAATTAGTTTTTTAAAAGAAAAAAGAGAATTTAGCGAATCTGAACTTAGCGCAACCATGAAGGCTGTAATCCAAGAACTTGATTCGGACGACTGGTTTGTTAATAGAGAAGTTCATAGAAAAGGAATGCTTACTCGCAAAGAAGCTGAAATTTTTGAGAAAAATGGATTCACGATATGGGGTGGAACATGGAGACAACCAATGGACTTCATGCACTTCCAGATACCCATAAAGTTGGCAGAAGTTTTAGCGGCCACAAGCAAAGAGGAAGGTGAAGTTATATGGAAAAATCATCTTCTATTAAATAAATGGCACCTTCAATTGAAGAAGAAATTAGAAACCTTAGATAAAGAAAAAGGGGAAGCCATATGGACAGAGCATCTAAGTAAATGCCAATCAGATGGCGGCTATTTAACAGCTGCAAATAAAGCAGATACAGCCTCTGTGTGTCTAGAAGATTGTAAGCGTAAATACAAAGATATAGATGCATTGCAAAAAAACACCCCTAACAAACATAAGAGTCATCTCAAAAAATAACACTGAATCGCTCATCCCCGCACACTCCGTTTATATGTCATCCCCGCGAAAGCGGGGATCCAGTCAAATAAATTATTTTCGCCATACATCTACTACTTCTCCCTGGATCTTGGCCGGAGTTTACCCCGTTATGCTTTCCATTTAGAAACATAATGGGACAACGTCTAACCGGGACTGAGATGACAACTATTATTAGACACCACCTTCAAAACAATAAATCATACAAATCTTCCCATTGATAATTTTCTTGCTCTATCAATCTCAACTTCCAAACACGTTTCCATTTTTTAATAACTTTTTCCCTGCTAATTGCTTCGTTGATATCATTAAACTCTTCCATGTAAACAAGTTTGTCTACAGCATATTTTTTTGTGAATCCTTTTACTAATTTTTGTTTGTGCTCATATACTCGACGCACCAAATCATTGGTAACACCAACATACAATGTGCCATTACGTCTAGAACATAGAATATATACCCAATATGTTCGCATATTTATATCTTGAATTTTCACCAAACATCTTTTTAAATCTGGATCCCCCGCCAGGCTTGTCCCGTTATGTTTCTAAACGGGAAACATGCGGGGATGACATATTTGATACAACCATATCAAATTTGTCCCGTTTCCTACGGGATTATAGAAAAAATACAATTATCCTGCTTTCAACTCCAACTCCTATATCCAACCGCCTCTTTCAAATGATGACTTTGGATCAACTCTTGGCCATCTAAATCAGCTATAGTCCTCGATATTTTTATAATACGATGATAAGAACGAACAGAAAGTTTAAATTTCTCAATCACGTTTTCTAAAAAAAGTTGATCTTCTGACGAAAGTGAGCAAAACTTTTCTATCTCTTTATTGGTAAGCTCTGCGTTAATTTTTCCAGCACGCCCGGTAGCGTATTTGCGAGCATCAACAACTCTTGCTCTTATTTCTGCGCTTGTAATATTGCCAGAAGGCTTGAGCGTCAATGCATTTTTTGCTAAAGATGAGACCAAAACCCAAAGATCAATTCGATCTAAAAATGGACCGGAAACACGCGCTCGATAACGCCGAATCTGATCAGATGTGCAATTACAATTGGCGCGGCTATCTCCAAAATATCCACAAGGACAAGGATTCATCGCTACCACCAATTGAAAACCGGCTGGAAATTTTGCCTGATGAGCGGCACGTGAAATAGTTATATATTTTGATTCAAGTGGTTCACGCAAAGCTTCTAAAACGCCTCGATTAAATTCTAATAATTCATCTAAAAATAACACTCCATTATGAGCCAAAGAAATTTCTCCTGGACGTGGCGGACTTGAACCGCCTACTAATGCGATACCGGAAGCAGTATGGTGTGGCGATCTAAAAGGACGAACTCGCCACGAATTTAAATTATTTTTTTTGCCACAAATTGAATATATCGCAGCAGTTTCCAAAGCTTCATCATCACTCATTTCTGGCAAAATTGTGATAAGACGATTAGCCAGCATTGTTTTGCCAACACCTGGTGGACCGACCATAAGCAAACTATGACCACCAGCGGCTGCTATTTCTAAGGCGCGCTTTGCATGTTCTTGACCACAAATATCTGCAAGATCTAATTCAGATGATTGAACTACTGTTGATAATTCTAACTTATAAGGTTCGATAATTTTGGAACCGATTAAATGTGCACACACCTCAAGCAAATGTTGTGACGCCAAAATTTTTACTTCATGCACGAGCGCTGCTTCCAATGCATTTTCTTGAGGTAACATTAAAATTCTCTTTGCCTTTTTAGTGGCTAAAGCTAAAGGCAAAACACCGCTAAAAGGACGTAACTTTCCATCAAGCGCCAGCTCACCCGCAAATTCATATTGTAGAATATTTTCTGCTACTATCTGTCTTGAAGCTACCAAGATTCCAAGCGCGATTGCCAAATCAAAACGCCCGCCATCTTTTTTGGGCAAATCAGCTGGCGCAAGATTTATTGTTATACGCCGCGCTGGAAAATCAAAACCCGAATTAATAATTGCGCTACGCACTCGATCTTTGCTTTCTTTAATTGCAGTTTCTGGCAAACCTACTATTGACAACAATGGGGAGCCTGGTGAAAGGTGAACTTCAATTGTAACTGGTGGAGCCTCGACACCAAAACCAGCGCGGCTATTAATAACAGCTATATTCATAACATCAGAGCATAATCGCTTTTTTCCTATAGCTCACTACTGGGGTTTTTACGAAGGATGACATCCATTTCATTTTCATGATAAAATACCCCAACAAATTTGCAATTATTAACCTTGGTGAAATACGGAAAAATAAAGCTCCATGGAACTTGCCGACACATTTACTCACCCTATTTTTAAAAACCTTACTCAAGATGAGTTGAGTTATCTAGTGCAATTAGCCCAAACCTTGGTATTTGAAACAGGCACTATTTTGATTCATGAAGGAGATATTGGCTACGAAATTTACATTATTCTTGATGGCAAGGTAGAAGTTACTAAAAAAATAGACTCTCCTGAAGAAACAATTCACCTAACCACCTTAGAAGCCGGCAGCGTTATTGGTGAAATAAGCGTTATTACTAACAATCCCCGCTCAGCTACAATCACTGCCATTGTAAAAACAACTGCTTTAATGCTTAACATTACGAAGATTAAACAAGATCCTAAAGCTCAATCCATCTACGAAAAATTAACCCAAAATCTTGCTCTAGAATTATCCAAAAAATTAGCTTACTGGGGCAATAAACTTGTAAAATACGAGGCACAAGACCAACAACAAATTGAACTGGATGAAGACAAATCAGTGGTTGCCCCTAATTCAATACTAGTATTATTTGGATGGAAATGGTCCGATATCATGTATGAAGCACCATTTTTAGCCGAGCATGGCTACGATGCTATTAAAATATCTCCCCCCCAGGAATTTGTAACAAAGCCTAGAAATCCTTGGTGGGAGATCTACCAACCAGTAAGCTATCAACTAAGTAAATTTTATGGAACGGAAGAAGAATTTATAAAAATGGTTGATTTTTGCCATAGCTACGACCTAAAAATTTATGTGGATTTAGTCTTAAACCACATGGCAGAATTTAACGAAAATGATTCATCACATATCGGCACCAATAACACCACTTTTGCTAAATATCATTACGGCCCATTAAATAGCGATAACAACTATTATGAGTTTGATGATTTTTACCATTTTGACAATGATCGTGATAATAAAAAAATCTGCAATGAAGATTATTGTAAATTAGAAGGCGTCTGGCATTTGGAACATTTTGATTTACTCAATTTACCCAAACTCAACTTAGACAATCCTCACGTAATCACTATTTTGCGCAAGTATGTAAAATATCTCCTATCTCTAGGAATAGACGGCTTCAGAATCGACGCAGCTAAACATTTAAAAATTAAAGCCGTTGAAAAAATATTTGCTGGTTTGAAAACTAACGATGGTTTAAAACCATTTGCTTATCAAGAATACTACACTGGTGCTCCAATGGGCATTGATGTTTATAGTTTCATGGAAAAATACTTTAAACTTGGTTACGTTACTGCTTTTAAATACGGTGAATTTTTAGCAGATGCTATCAACAACAAAGCTAATAATTTGCAAAAACTCGTCGAATATTCTTTTGGCAGTTCATGGATCCATTATCCAGAAAATCGCACAGTAGTAGTGATTGATAATCATGATACTGAAAGAATGATGCCAAACATGTTAAATTATAAATGCTCAAAAAATAATTCTTATGTTCTAGCTTATATTTTTATGCTCTCTTGGCCATTTGGTGTTCCAAAAATAATGTCGAGCTTCCACTTTACCAACCAAGACGATTCGATCCCAAGCACTTCTGTTTGGCAAAATGGAAGATACTCTTGCTTTGATGAAAATTCGCCGTGGGTAGCGCAACACAGATGGAATGCAATCTCAAATATGGTGTTATTTCACAACAAAACTAAAAATGCCCCCGGCATATCTCATTTGTGGTCAAACGGCAACCAAATTGCATTTGCCCGCACTTATCAAAAACCAAAAGAATATGTTATTTCTAAAGGTTTCGTAGTGATCAATGCT
>MGXJ01000023.1:6962-8945 GCA_001801345.1 Gammaproteobacteria bacterium RBG_16_37_9
TTACAACTTAATTACCAGTCGATTAGCCTCTGGTAAAATGCAAGGTGCTACAATAGAAGTAGAAAATTACGGATTCGCAACCATAGAGGTCGCACCGTTTGACGCAGTAGCAATTACAGTTGATTTTATGGAGTAACTTTCAATCTCGGTTTACTAGAAAGAATCAAAAATAACACTGCTAAAACACTGGAAGATAGAAGCATTATAAAACCGCCATTCCAACCAAAATAATCAACCACAAATCCAATACCCACATTCGCCATCATTGCGCCACCAATATATCCACAAAGCCCTACGAAACCAAATGCAGACCCAACAGCTTTTTTCGGCACTAAATCTACTGCATTTATTCCAATCAATGTCACTGGACCATAAACAAAAAATCCTATCGCAACAAGTGCAATATTGTTATACACCGGATGGCCACCTGGCATAAGCCAATAAAACAAAATGCCAACAGTAACTACCGCCATATAAATCATGCAAATCGGAGCACGACGACCGTGGAAAAATTTATCGCTAATCCAACCACACAAAATAATGCCAGGAATCGCAGCATACTCATACAAGAAATATGCCCACCTACTAGCATTATGGCTATAGCCTTTTACTTGAGTTAAATAAGATGGCGTCCAGTTAATTACTCCATAACGCACCAAATACACAAATACGTTAGCAAGCGCTAAATACCAAAGGTATTTGTTACATAAAACATACTTTATAAGAACTTCTTTGGTGGTTAATTCTTTTTCACTGTCTTCGGCCTCACCAACAGGTTTTGTAGCTACTGAAGAACCCTTTCTATACTCTTCAATTGGAGGCAACCCCTCAGATTGCGGAGTATCTCGCACGAACAATAAAACCAGAAATACTGCAACCAAAGCAAACATTGCCGGAAAATAAAAAATGCTGTGCCAAGAAGTGAAAATCAAGAGACCGAGAATGGCAAGTGGCCCAATTATACCTCCGCCAATATTCTGCGCTGTGCTCCACGCCGACATCATAGTGCCGCGTTCGCAGCTAGTAAACCAATGCGCCATAACTCTGGCGCTAGCCGGTCCACCCATACCCTGAACCCAACCATTTAAAAACATCAGCACTAACATAAAAGAGAGGCTACTTAAAACCAAATTAGTGCCAAAAGCAAAACTTAACAATGCTGACAAAAACAAACCTGTAGCCATGAAATAGCGTGGATTACTACGATCTGAAAGAATACCCATAATAAATTTACTAAAACCATAAGCTAGTGGAAATGCAGAAAAAATAAAACCCAATTGGGTTTTAGTAAATCCCTGCTGTTCAAGATAGGGAATGGCGAGTGAAAAATTATTGCGTAAAAAATAAAAACTTGTATAGCCTATAAAAATACCTGCGAACACTTTCCAGCGTAATTTTTTGTAGTGGGCGTCAATTCGCTCATCGGGCAAGCAAGCAATATGTGGTGCTGAACGAAAGAATTGCAAGTATTTTAACATTATGATTACTCCTCTACTTATATAAAACATGATTAAATTAGATCCTCGGGTCAAGCCCGAGGATGACATATTTTTTGTCAAGGGATGATATATTTTTTTGTCATCCTTAGGCAAGTGAAGCACCGACCTGAGAATGACATATTTTTTTGTCATCCTTAGGCAAGTGAAGCGCCGACCTGAGAATGACATATTTTTTTGTCATCCTCGGGCAAGCGAAGCGCAGACCCGAGGATCTCCAAACTCACCCCTTAATGGAAAAAGCCGCTGGCAACGCAAGCAAACAAACCGCTACAATAAAAAACACCGGAGAAAAAGTATTGCCTGTTTTGTTAATTAAATAACTACATATTGTCGGGGCTGTGCCGCCAAAAATAGCTACAGCCAGCGTAAAGCTAATGCTAATCCCAGAACACCTGACAGATCTTGTAAATAAATCTCCCATCAACTTTATCATAACGCCATTGATACATGCCATACTTAAAGCAAAACTAGATAGAGCCAAAAT
>MGXJ01000023.1:9018-10376 GCA_001801345.1 Gammaproteobacteria bacterium RBG_16_37_9
AAATTAATTTTTTTCTGCCAATTCTTTCTGCAAAATACCCAAAAAATAATGTAAGTGCTATATGCAACCCCATCTCTAGCGTTCCTAATAAAAAGGCTATTTTATGTGGAAAACCTAGGTAGACACTTAGGTATGAAGGCATCCATACAAATAACAAATAAAACGATGTCTGTATGAACGCATAAAAAGCAATTACCTTTAAAACTGATTTGTATTCGGTTTTTATTAACTTAACTACTGGATTTTCTTTTGTTTTAACAAAATTTTCATCTGTAAGCTGCTTACGCACATAATAAAGAAATACCAATATCATGGAACCTAGTAAAAATGGAATTCTCCATGCCCAAGAAACCATCTGTTTATCATCAAAAATAAAAAACGATAGGGTTGCCACTACTGAACCAGATAAAACACCAAGCATAGGACTAGCTGCAACAAAGCTACAAAGAAAGTTCTGATTTTTACCATCTGAAAGTTCATAAACATAACATGCACTCCCTGGCAATTCTCCGCCAGCAGCGAACCCTTGAATTAACCGCAAAATCACCAGTAAAATAACAGTGGTTATGCCAAAGCTATTATAACTTGGTAATAACCCGATAAATACAGCTGGCAACCCCATTAAAAAAAAAGATAACTTTAATGAATAGGCTCTACCAACTCTATCGCCAAGACTTCCAAAAAAAATACTCCCAACAGGTCTAATAAGAAAACTTAGAGAAAAAATAAAAAAGGTTTTTAATAAATCTATCTTGGGATCGCTCGAACTAAAAAAAACTTTACCGATTACTGGCGCCATAAAAGCATAAATTGAAAAATCGTACCATTCAAAAATATTCCCAAAAAAACCGATAGAAACAATTTTTTTCATGCTCATAGTCACCTGCCTTTAAGAGGTTTAAAAACGCCGCATTCTAACACCAACATTGTTTTAATCAAAATCAGTAATAAGCTAAAAAATAAAGATTATTAGAGTCTGTTTTCGTGTCATCCTCGGGCGCACATTTGTCATCCTCGGACAAGCGAAGCGCAGATCCGAGGATCTCAACACGCCAGCTAGATCCTCGCGTCAAGCGCGAGGATGACAATTACATTAGTCTAATGTGCCTCACCCCAATTATTGCCCATACCCACATCAACCACTACTGGCACTTCAAGCTCTACCGCCTTCTCCATCCGATTTTTAATCTCTGTAGTAGCAAAATCCACATGCTTTTCATCAACCTCAAAAACAAGTTCATCATGCACTTGCATAACCATAGCTATCTTAAAATCGCATTTGCGCAACCAACTATCGATATCTATCATTGCTATTTTCATAACATCTGCAGCACTTCCTTGAATCGGAGCATTAATGG
>MGXJ01000023.1:10437-11922 GCA_001801345.1 Gammaproteobacteria bacterium RBG_16_37_9
GCGCCCAAAAATTGATTCAACAAAACCATGTTCGTAGGCGAATTTTCTCATTTTTTCCATATACTCCCTCATACCAGGATAACGAGTAAAATAAAGCTCAATGTATTTTTGCGCCTCATCACGTGACATACCGATTCGCTTGGCTAAACCGAAAGCTGACATCCCATAAATCAAACCAAAATTAATAGTTTTAGCGTCACGCCGCTGATCATCTGTAACCTTCTCTAAACCAACTCCAAAAATTTCAGAAGCCACCATTTTATGCACATCAGCGCCTTGCAAAAATGCTTTAAATAAATTTTTATCTTGTGAAAGATGGGCCATAACCCGTAGTTCAATTTGAGAATAATCAGCAGAAATTATTTTGCATCCTTGTGGTGCAATAAAAGCTTGGCGGATTTTCCGCCCTTCATCAGAACGAATAGGAATGTTTTGTAAATTTGGATTGGTTGAAGAAAGACGCCCAGTGGTTGTAACAGCCTGGTTGTAAGAAGTATGTATACGCCCAGTATTAGAATCAATCTGTTTTGGCAAAGCATCAGTATATGTAGATTTTAACTTACTTAAACTGCGATACTCTAAAATTAACTTTGGTAATAAATAATCTAAAGCCAATTCCTGTAAAACAGATTCTGCAGTTGATGGCTGCCTCGTTGGAGTTTTCTGTAAAATTGGCAACTTTAACTGATCATATAAAACCTCCTGCAACTGTAAGGGAGAATTTATATTAAATTCAGTATTAGCATCTTTATAAATTTGACTCTCTAGATCTTGCAAACGCAATTCAATCTCAGAACTATAACGATTCAAAAATTCTTCGTTAATACAAACTCCATGACGCTCCACTCTAGATAAAACCCCAATAAGCGGCATCTCAATTTCTTTAAAAACCCTTTCCAAATTCTTGATTTTTTCGATCTGTGGCCAGAGAACTTCGTGCAATTGCAAAACCAAATCGGAATCAAAAGCTGCATAAGGAGCAGCCACTTCAATATTTAATTGATTAAATGGAATTTGTTTTGCTCCTTTACCAACCAGATCTTCATAAGTAGTGATGGTTTTACCAAGATACCTTAATGCAAGCGACCCTTTATCATGCTGATTACTGGAGCTATTTAAAATATATGATTCGATCATGGTATCATAACCGATTCCTTCAATTTCAACTCCATAATTTGCTAAAACATTCATGTCATATTTTATATTTTGCCCCAACTTAAGTTTAGTAGGATCAGCAAAAATTGGTTTTAATTTGTGCAAAACATAATCACGTTCAAGTTGTTTTGGTGCATCAGCATAAATATGGGCAAAAGGAATATAAATAGCCTCTCCAATTTCAAGTGCGAAAGAAATTCCTACAACTTCTGCCTGCATGACATCTAAGCTGGTAGTTTCAGTATCAAAAGCAAAGGATTTTGCTTTATGCAACTTTGCCAACCAATGTTCAAAATCTTTTTCGGTTAAAATTATATGACACTTACTGGC
>MGXJ01000024.1:0-6592 GCA_001801345.1 Gammaproteobacteria bacterium RBG_16_37_9
GTCCACCACGAGCTAATTTATAAACATTACCCTTATCAAGATCTATGTCAGTTACCCAGATATTTTGATAAACCTGTATCTCCTGGCCTGTTTTTTTATCCTTCTTGTATACTCGACATAGTAGATAATTAACATTGGGCGCATCTTCACCACCATGTAATGGCACCTTGTTTATCCACTCCAAAACATATCTTTCTTGCTTTGCAAAATTTGTATGCTCACATATGGATAGGTTCTTGTAAGCGCTAATCCATTCCTGCAAATACTTATGTGAGCTGGGTTTTGCTACAAACAAATAATGCATATTATGTTTTTTAGCTTCTTCAATCATTGGTTGTTTAGAATAAATATCATCTCCCAATAAAATAATCCCTCGTCGAGGATGCATCGACCGTAACTTCTTTATCAATCTTTTTGCAGCGTTGGTCTCACAATCTTGCTTGGTTCGACCATCAGTATTTTTTATCTCCCCTGGCATCAGCGGTATAACTTGGCGCTTATCTGGATGCATTATAGCTACCTGAAGCGCCTGGTGCATAAACCTTACATCTTCGTCCTCTTTTCCTTCATTATGTGTTCTCGTTAAGCAGTGTGGGCAATTAATACTCTCCGAAGAAAAATACCCAGTTGCATCGAGCGTATGTAAATACAAATTGGGTAGTATTTGATATTCCTCTAAGTGCTTACCTCTCTGCAAACTTCTCGCAAATTCTTCAAAAAAATATTCAAACTTATTAGATGCTATCTCATCAACTATATTTCTAAGTTGATTATCTTTGGGTATTTCCTTTACCCCAAACAAACTCGATAAATTATTCCTATGATGAGTTTCTTGCATGCGCTCCTGAAACTGTAAAATCGATGAATCCTGAAAATACATACAAGCAAATCCGCTCATTAACGCATCATGGATGCTGTAACTAACCTTCGTATCTTGGCGATACTCAGGTATCCTACAAAAACACTCCGATAATAACTTACGCAAACTTGAGAAACTTAAATGTTTTTTTATGTGCATAGAACCTCTCCTTGCCCTATAATTGCACACATTTTAGTCCATTTTGCGCGAAAAATATCTTTTTATCTGCCTGTAGCCCCTTATCCTACAAGGGTTTCATATTCATTGAGAATTGCTGAGCGTTTGTGCTGAAAACCGCCAAAAAAATGGGGTGAGCGACGGGAATTGAACCCGCGACAACCGGAATCACAATCCGGGGCTCTACCAATTGAGCTACGCCCACCACTATTGATCTGGCGTGCCCGACAGGATTCGAACCTGTGACCCTCGGCTTAGAAGGCGCACGCTTATTTTATAATTACTTGATTTTTAAATATTTTTAACATTGGACGCCCACCACTTTTGGCGTACAAAGCGCAACAATGGCACATCAATCCCCACAAAATCCCCACATGATGCTTGTTCGTCTAGCGTACACAACTTTCTGGTGATTTTATCCTAAAAAGAGCAGTTAGGATAACAAATGTTGCTAGGCCCTTATTTTATAAGCATTTAACAAAACAGGCCAATCACCAATTTGGTGAAGGTGGTAGCCGCAAGCTACCGCAATATTTTATAATTCCAACCGCTGTTTTTAGGTTTATATCTATTTTTGGAATTACTGTCAAATAATTAGTAAGTTTTCAATTGATATCACTCTACATCCAAATCTATACCCATCAATGTATAAAGCGGTCGCCATTCATCTTGGATTTTTATTTCTAATTTGGGATTTAAAATATATCGGCCATGACCAGTCCTTAAAAACAGCATCCGATTGTATTTATCATTTCTGTTGATCTCATTCTTAGACAATATACTTGATATGTAACTTCTCTTCTTCCTTCTTTCAAGCAGCACGCTTTCTGGAAATTTCTCTAAAGGCTCAAGAAAGTCTTCAGTGCAAAAACCTGGATTATTATGAAAATGCTTTTCTGCAAATTTATAGGGAGATATTGCTACTATAAGGTTAAAAAGGAAAAACTCCATAAGATGGTTATCTGTTTTTATGAGCCTATCTTCGACTTATTGAGTTTTATTAATTAAAAGAATGAGAAATAGATTAATGGTCTCAGGATTGTTTTGCTCAGAATTATAGTATTTGTCGTAATTGGTTAAAATAATTATTGTTGCCAGGGTCATCCGTATATGGTATTGCACTGCTATGGATAATGAAATAGACCTAGGAAAACGGTTATAAATGAAACTAGATTTGTAGTATTTTTGTAGTTTGGTGATTTGAAAGAACTAAGTTGTTTAGATAACTAAATTTAAATATAACATTTTGACATGAGGAAATTATGAGAAAAAATATAACGCATACAATTCATATTTTGGGAGCTGCATTAGTTGCGGTGATTCTGTTTGGCGCTAACAGTTGTTATGCAGACAAAACATCTGAAGAGGTAACCGTTAAGTGTGGAAGCAGTTTTAAAAACCCCGGGGTTCGTGAATGGCCAGGGGTATCGGGTACGCAGTATATTCTTAAGACGGAAGGAATACGAGTGCTTGGAGAACCAGAGCTTGTGACCGATTGGCTGTATTATATTTTAGCCCACCAGGGCACGATAAAAATATCTTCTAATAATACTGGTGTAGATGTAAGGGCTGTTTGTAAATCGCCTGATAGTTTAGTTGCTCGACTTAAGGTTGATATGTGGCCAGGTGATGATGAAAATGGTTTAGAAAAAGTTATGATGCAAAGCACCACTATTCCCTGTAACGAAGGAGAAAGCTTGCGTGTAATAATGATTGATCCAGAAGATCCTAACCCAAATATGTATAATTATGTTGGTATGTTAACAAAAATTACTAGGTAAGTAGTATAAGAGTAATGTAACAATCGATTGTGCAATACCAACTAAGAGGTGCTGTGCTGTGTTGTAGGACAAGGCAGGATGGAATTGCTTGCTCCAAGCTAGTGCCTAATTTTACATCTTAGCTGCTGGTCTAAATTTTGGGGTCCATTATATATTACAACCCATTATTCTGCTGTGGAGATAGGTAATCTTGTATCAGCAGCAAATAAAATTTGTGATACAGAGAAGAATGCTTATGGTCCAACATTAACACTATTGAGGGGCATTGATGCGGGATTATTTCCCGTTCAAGTTAATGCAGGGCAAGTATATGCAACTGCATGATTTATTTTGTGATGGTGGAGTTTTTGAGGCTAGCCCCCACAAAATCCCCACAAGTTGATTGTTGGCGAATCGAGTGATATGGCCGAAGGCCTTGATTTTATTGGCGTGCCCGACAGGATTCGAACCTGTGACCCTCGGCTTAGAAGGCCGATGCTCTATCCAGCTGAGCTACGGGCACACATTTAGTTAGTCCAACATTCTCTACATATTATCCATCTTAAAATTTCCTGGATCCCGGTTTTCACCGGGACTCAGCCCCTTCGGGGCTTCGGCTACGGGCACATAAAAAGGTGTCAAATCCTTACAACATACAACGCTTTCACCTTTACAAACGCATCAACCCATAAAGGATTTTATTGTATATTATACGGACTTGACCTTTATTTGGTCGGGGCAGAGGGATTTGAACCCCCGACGGCCTGCTCCCAAAGCAGGTGCGCTACCAGGCTGCGCTATGCCCCGAATATACTTTAACCAGCAGGGAATAATACTCAGCGTTGCTAGTTGCGTCAAATATTTATAAATTTTCAGCAATTGCGTTCATTTGAATTATAGGTTACCCTTTGTTTCGTTTTTTTAATAAATTAATTTCATATGATTTAGGTTAAAGATCAAATAGATATGCTTTATGCTCAATAAATATATGCAACAAAAAAACAATAACTTTATTAATAGTCATTGGTCTAAAATCATTTGGATTGTGGCAATTGGGGTTTTTGGCCGCTTGATGCCCCATGTTCCAAATGTAACACCAATTATGGGCTTGAGTTTATTTGCCAGTGCCAATTTATCGCGTTGGTTATCCTTTTTGGCCATACTTGTTACTTTGTTTGTTTCTGATATATGTTTGGCTCTTGTTTTTGGTTATCCCATCATTGGTTATTTTACGCTATTTACATATACCGGTTTTGCCTTGACTATTTTGATTGGTTCTAGACTGCAGTATACAAAAAGAAGTTTTCCTTTTTATATTTTAGGTGCGTCTTCTGGATTTTGGATCTGGACTAATTTTGGCGTGTGGTTAACAAGTGGCTTCTATCCAAAGACTCTAGCGGGTTTAGCAGCATGCTATTCCATGGCTTTGCCTTTTTTGCGCAATGCTTTAATTGGAGATTTAGTTTGGAGTTATTTTATTTTTGGAGTATTTTACGTTTTTTTAAAGAAGAAAGCAGTTTTAGGTAAAGATGCAAAATATTTTAAATTTTGTTAATTTTTTTCAGCAAGTGTTTTTTGTAAGCGAGAGTGGCGGAATTTGGTAGACGCGCTGGATTTAGGTTCCAGTAGGGCAACCTGTGAGAGTTCGAGTCTCTCCTCTCGCATAAATAATCAAATGTTAGAGGTAAAATCATGCAGGCTACTCTTGAGAATTTATCTGGTTTGGAGCGTAAACTTAATGTAACGTTACCAGCTGAGGAAGTTGAAAACAAAATTAACACTAAGTTGCAAAAGCTTGCGCTGAAAGTAAAAATGCCAGGATTTCGCCCAGGTAAAGTTCCGTTTGCAATGGTGCGAAAGAACTATGCAGGTTCTGTGCGTATGGAAGTTTTAGAAGATTTAATTCGTGATTCTTATGTTGACGCAGTTAAGCAAGAGAATTTAACTCCAGTTGGCATGCCGAGTATCGAGATTGTATCATCCAAATCTAATGAGCAATTTGCGTATACCGCTACTTTCGAAGTATATCCTGAAATTAATTTGGCTGATTTAAAACAAATTGAAGTTGAGAAGGCTATTGCTAAAGTAGATGATAGCGACGTTAATGACATGCTTGAAAAGATGCGGAAGAATCAGGTGCAGTGGCAAGAAATAACAGATTCAGCACGTAAGTCTCAAGTTGGTGATCAAGTAACAATTGATTTTACAGTTACTCCTCGTGTGTCCGATAAAGAAATAAAACCTAAAACAGAAGAGGGCGTTGAGTTCGTGCTCGGCGATGGTTTTATGTGGACTGATTTTGAGCAGCCATTACATGGGATTAGTGCTGGTGAAGAAAAGAAATATTCTTTGCGATTACCAGATACTCATATGGACAAGGAATTGGCGGGTAATGAAGCTGAATTTGCGGTAAAAGTTCATAAAATTTGTGCGCCTATTTTTCCAGACTTAGACGATAAGTTTGCTGAAAAAATGAATATCGATGGTGGTTTTGACGGTTTAAAGAGCGAAGTTCGCAAGCACTTAGAACGAGAACTCCAGAGCGCTCTTCAAGCGTCATTTAAGAAAGCAATTATGGATAAGTTATTAGAGCATAATCCAGTTGAAGTTCCTAAAAAAATGGTTGAAATTGAATTAGAGAGATTATCTCAAGGGTGGCAAAAGCGTTTGGCTTCCTATAGCAAGAATAAAGCTGTAGAAAAAAATTCAGAATTTCCGCGTAATGCATTTGAGCCGCAAGCTAAACGCAGCGTTTCTCTGGGTTTGTTAATGTCTGAGATAGTTCAAAAGCATCAACTTAAGATTGAATCGCAGGAAATACAGAAAAAAATAGAAGATATGGTATCGGCCTACTATGATGATGAAGAAGAGGCGATTAACCAGATGCTTTCTGATCGCAATCGTGTGAAGGAGATTGAAGCGCTTTTGTTGGAAGAAAAAGTTATTGACTATATAACATCTCAGATTAATGCTATCGAAAAACCTATAAGTTATAAAGAAGCTGTAGAGAGGAAATAGAATATGCGAAACCAAAATTTAGTGCCAATGGTTGTTGAACAAACTGCTCGTGGTGAAAGGGCGTATGATATTTATTCAAGGTTATTGAAGGAGAGGGTGATATTTATGGTGGGTGAAGTTGAGCCACATATGGCCAATTTGATTATTGCTCAAATGCTGTTTTTAGAGTCAGAAAACCCTGATAAAGAGATTTCACTTTATATCAATTCTCCTGGTGGTGTTGTTACTGCTGGTTTGGCTATTTATGATACGATGCAATTTATAAAGCCAGATGTTAGCACATTATGTCTTGGCCATGCTGCAAGCGCTGCAGCGTTATTATTAGCATCAGGAGCCCACGGTAAGCGTTTTTGTTTGCCCCATGCGACTGTGATGATTCACCAAGTGATTGGCGGATATCAGGGACAAGCAAGTGATATTGAAATTCATGCTCGTGAAACCTTAAGGGTTAGCCAACAGGTCAATGAAATTTTATCTCGTCATACTGGCAAATCAGTTGATCGCATCAAGAAAGATGTCGATCGTGATAATTTCATGGCTCCGAAAGAGGCTATTGAATATGGAATTGTTGACGGCATTTTAGATAGGCGAAAATAAATTAGTATTCTGCTGCTTAGATCCTCTCCTTCAACATGTCCAATCTACGGAGATGGTTCTGTAGGAGGATTAGGACGTACTATTTTTTCGACAACTTGTTTTCTCTCTCTATCGAGCTCGTGCTCCCAAGGAGTTGCAGCTATATCTTTTGCTTGTGCTTTCCGAGCATCTTCTAGTCTTT
>MGXJ01000024.1:6601-7124 GCA_001801345.1 Gammaproteobacteria bacterium RBG_16_37_9
GTTCTTTAAGTGCATGGGGATCTACAGCAGCACGTTGATTAAGTTTACGTCGCAGTTCAGCCATCATATCCTGTTGGTCATTAGTAGTGTCTTTGATGATAGTATCAAACCTTTTCATATATTGCTCACTAAGTTTTGCTGCAATATTTAACCCCTGTGGGTCTATACCCAAAAACGCGCCCAATTTATATGTTTGCCGTCTAAACCAAGCAAAAATACCTCTCCCTCCCATTATATCACCGGTAACACTAAGAAACTGTTTGGTTGGTTCCTTAAGCATATTTACAAGCGCTACATTTTTTTCTTGGCTTTTGGAGTTTTTATATTCTTCAATAGACTCTGGTAAAGACATAATTTGATATTCTTCATTTAAAGACATAAACATTTCAGCTGTTGTTCTGTTTGCAGGTATCTTTTTGTTTGCTTTGGTAAAATCATTCACATAATTCTCAACTTGTTCAAGTGTAAATTTTGGCATAATAATTATCTCCATTTAAATTATTTTATTCTAATGCTTCTAACG
>MGXJ01000025.1:0-296 GCA_001801345.1 Gammaproteobacteria bacterium RBG_16_37_9
GCACGAGAGCCTGCATTCGTGCTTGACACGAATGATGACAGTAAGGAGGAATAAGGTTCTACATTTTGTTCTGGGCAATATTAGGATTTGTTTTTATGCGCATTCCATTTACTAAAATGCATGGTTTGGGAAATGATTTTGTTATCATTGATATGGTGACGAATGATATTTCGCCGTCTATATTGAATGTAGAATCCGCGTGTAAAATAGCAGACCGCCATTTTGGTGTGGGATGCGATCAAGTTTTAGTATTAGAGCCAGCTAAAACGTCAGATCAAGATAGCGACTTTTTTTAT
>MGXJ01000025.1:330-4987 GCA_001801345.1 Gammaproteobacteria bacterium RBG_16_37_9
TAGATGTTTAGCTAAGTATGTTAAAACTCATGGTCTTAGTGATAAAGATCATCTAGTTTTTGCTACTAGCACTACTAAGACCAAGACTATTTTGGAGAAAGATGGGCAAATTACGGCGGTTACTCAAGGGCCTATATTTGATCTTAAAGAGATACCTTTGATAGCAGAAACCAGGTCTTTGCGATATAATTTACAAATTGCAAATGGTGATAAGATTGAAATCGGAGCGGTTTCTGTTGGCAATCCGCATGCTATAGTTTTGGTAGATGATGTTGATGTTACTCCAGTTGAGATTTTGGGACCTCTTATTGCTGGTAGTGAATACTTCCCAGAAAAAGCTAATGTTAGCTTCATGCAGGTTTTAGATAGTCAACATATTAAATTAAGAGTTTACGAGCGTGGCAGTGGTGAGACTTTGGCTTGCGGTAGTGGGGCTTCTGCCTCAGTTGTTGTAGGAAAATTATGGGGGTTTCTTGAATCACAGGTTGTGGTAAAATTGCATGGTGGTGATCTTGTTATCAAGTGGAATGAGTTGGATAATAATATATTGATTACAGGGCAAGCTAAGCAAGTGTTTATTGGGGAAATAATTTTAACGGGATAAAACATGAAAAAAACTGGAAACAAAATTAAAAAAATAGCTAGTAAGAGAAAAAAGGTTGTAAAAAAAATAGTAAATGCGAAGGTGAAGATGAAGGCAAAAATAAAAGTAAAAGTAAAAGCTAAGGCTAAAATAAAAGCTAAAAAAATACTTTTAAAACCAGAAATTCTCAAACCAGCAAAAAAAGCCGCGTCTAAAAAACCGCTTTTAACTAAAACAAAATCATCGTTTGGTCCGGCCGATGTTAAGCCATATCAAACCAAAAAGAACGAAGAGTATATGGCCAAAAAGCAGCTCGAACACTTTCGTTCTGTTTTGTTGCAATGGAAAGAGCAATTGATGACAGAGGTTGATCGCACTGTGCATCACATGCAGGACGAATCATCTAATTATCCAGATCCAGTAGACCGTGCTAGTCAAGAAGAAGAATTTAATTTGGAATTGCGAGCCCGTGATCGTGAGCGTAAATTGCTGCGTAAAATTGAAGAAACTTTGAGTCGTATTAATGATCAAGATTACGGTTACTGTGATGATTGTGGAGCCGAGATAGGAATTCGACGTCTTGAAGCTCGCCCAACTGCTAATCAATGTATCGAGTGTAAAACTATTTCTGAAATCAAAGAAAAACAAATTGGCGATGGTAATTAGGTTTTTACAGTAATGAAGTTGTTTTTTTCTAAAATTTTTATGCAAGGAAATATATGCCTAAAATAACAAAAGGAGTAACAATAACGAAATATCCTGAAAGCATTAGTTCCAACCCTAAGGGCTCTACAGTTACGTTCGGTGATATGCATGGTAATACCATGAAGTTATTGTGGAACCTTATCCAGGAAGGGGTAATTAAGATTGAACCAAAGGAATTTGACAAAATGTGGAAAGCTTATAGAGAGAATGATGTTGAAGCTTTTATAAGTCTTATAGGCAGCATAGAAGTAGTTCGTCCTGATCTAAAAGTGAGATTGATAGGAGATGTTTTTGCTGATCGCGGGCAAAACGATTATTTTACTCTTAAGGTTTTAGAAAAACTGTATCAAGGTGGAGTTAAACCTGAAATTACATATTCAAATCATGACATATGGTTGCTTGGTGATTATAAAAAGGAACCAGAATCATGGGCGGCAGTTATGTTTAATGCTCTTCCTTTTATGGGGAAACAAGCGCAATCAGGGGGTAACTTATTAGAGCTTATTAAAAAGGGAGGAGACCCAACTCTTGAAAGTGTGCAAGGTTTAATCGATACATATGTGATTCCTTTCATGAAGGTTATTTCATATTCTCTATCAGAAGATAAAAGTAAAATTTCTCTTTTTATGCATGCTCCTAATGTTTTGGATAGAATTAAAGATTTGGCACAAGCGCTAGAAGTTTCTTGGCCCGAAGAAGGCGGTCCAAAGTCAGCAGTTGAACTTGCTAGAATTATAGATGAAATTAATTCTAAATTTGATGAAATAAGAACAAAGAATCCTCAGGATTATGAAAAAATAATGAGCATTGCAAGTGATGGAGGGAAAGGAACAACAATAACAGAAAGTTCTTCAAAAATAGATAAAATAGGTAAAATTTTTGGTCAGTTTGTGTGGGAGCGTTTTGAGTTTCAAGGAGGAGCTATAGATTTTGGACAATATCCGCCCTTTGTAAGCCATGTAGTTCACGGGCATACAACGGTAGGGCCGTCTGCAGATCCCAGGCAAATAGGATTAGATGGTGATCTTGGTAAATTTTTAGATCCAAAACGTATAAGGGGAGAACTTATTGATTTTAATGAGGGAGAATATCTTGTTTTTCAAGATGTGGAAAGGGTATTTGAAGTATCCCTTTCAGTAGAGCTGCCAGCAGCAGAAAAATCAGCAGCGTTGCCAGCGACACCATCGGAGCCACCAGCAGCACCAAGATCAGCAGCGTCGCCAGTAGCGTCGCAACCACCACCTTCCAAACATCAGGCTCGGGAGTTGTCAGTAATGAAAGAAAATGTTAGGAAATTTATAAACGATATAAAAAAGTTGGAAGGCGAAGCAAATGAAGAAGCAGATAAGAGAAAAATAAAAGAAGTAGTTACTGCAGCTGAGGCTTTCCTTGAAATGTATAAAGGAAATGGACCTATAGATAAACAAAATGAACATGTAAAAGCACTTACTGAAGCGGTAGATAATGTTCAAGGATTGAAAATAAGCAAACTCAGTTGGAAAAACGTGCTCAATGTTTTCTTTTTTATTCCAAGCTTTATAAACCTTATTAAAACTCGTGGAGAGGCTTTTTGGTTTAGATCAGTTATAGATGTGGGAGCAGCATTAAAACCACACGAAGCTGTATTGTTAAGAAGTTTAGAACAAGAAGAACAGGGAGCAGCATTAAAACTAAGCAAACATAAATCTTCACAAACAAATAAAGTACCAAACTGGTTGAAGAAGGGTGTGGTAAATGAAAAACTACCAACAGTTTTAGAAGAACCTGTGGCTAAAGAAAAAATAACAGGTCAAGCGCCATATAATCTCAAGCCATAGTTATATCCCAACTTGGTTGCCGCACTTAAAGCCATATGCTGTCTAATATTTGGTTTAATATAAATTTCTGTTATTCTTGTCATACTAAATTAAGGTACTTTTATGACCGAAGAAAACCCACAATTATCTACCAATGAACAAATTATCCAGCGTAGAGATAAGTTAAAAAACTTGCGTCTTAAAGGAAACGCTTATCCTAATGATTTTCGTCGTGAAAATTTGGCGCAAGATATATTTAAATCATACGCAGAGGAAAGCGCTGAAAGTTTATCAACGAAAAATATTTTAGTTAAAGTTGCAGGTCGTATTATGACACGGCGAGTTATGGGTAAAGCTAGTTTTACCCATATCCAAGATATGTCGGGAAAAATTCAAATTTATGTAAGACAAAATGATTTGCCAGATGGATTGTATGAGCAGTTTTTACATTGGGATTTGGGAGATATTATCGGAGTTATAGGAATAGTTTTTAAAACCAAAACAGGTGAGCTGTCTATAAAAGCGCAAGAATTGTCTTTATTAACTAAATCATTACTACCAATGCCAGAAAAGTTTCATGGTTTAGTTGATCATGAAACCTGTTATCGGAAGCGTTATTTAGATCTGATGGTAAATCCAGAAACTCGCAGAGTTTTTCAGATTCGATCCCATCTTATTGCAGCCATGCGTAATTTTTTTGTTGCCAAGGGTTTTTTAGAAGTTGAAACTCCAATGATGCATGTAATTCCTGGAGGAGCTATCGCCCGTCCCTTTATTACCCATCATAATGCGCTTGATATGCAGTTGTATTTGCGTATAGCTCCTGAACTATATCTCAAACGTCTAGTAGTTGGCGGTATGGAGAAAGTATTTGAGATTAATCGTAATTTTCGTAACGAGGGAATTTCTTTAAGGCACAACCCGGAATTTACTATGCTTGAGTTTTATCAAGCATATGCTGATTATCAAGAACTAATGAATTTTACTGAAGAGATGCTGTGTTATTTAGCTCTAGAAATTTTTGGCACAACCATAATTAAATCTCAAGGATTGGAATTAGATTTAGCTAAAACGTTTAGAAGAATGACCTTGAAAGAATCAATTATTCACTACAATAAAGACATTAAAACCAGCGATCTTGATGATATCAATCAGGCACGTAAAATTGCAGAAAATCTTGGGATAAATATTGATGCTAATGATGGGTTGGGGAAAATTCAATATGAAATTTTTGAGAAAACAGTTGAAAAAGAGTTAAAAGAACCGACTTTTATTACTGCTTATCCAGTTGAAGTGTCACCACTTGCTCGTCTTAATAATGATGATCCATTTGTTACAGATCGATTTGAATTTTTTATTGGCGGTAGAGAAATTGGTAATGGTTTTTCAGAGTTAAACGATCCAGAAGATCAAGCAAATAGATTTCGTAAGCAAGCCGATGAATTTGCGCGCGGCGATAAAGAAGCAATGCGTTATGATGAAGATTATATAACTGCGCTTGAATACGGGTTGCCACCAACAGCTGGCGAAGGAATAGGTATTGATCGCTTAGTTATGCTGTTTGCTGATGTGC
>MGXJ01000025.1:5009-11326 GCA_001801345.1 Gammaproteobacteria bacterium RBG_16_37_9
GTTTCCACTGCTACGGACGGTTTAGATCTGGTCGCTACTATGTCATCCTCGTGCTTGACACGAGGATCTAGCATAGTATATCGATATCCTCGGGTCTACGCCCGAGGATGACAGCCTATTTAGTGCTTCTCTTGCCCGAGAGCCTGCCCTCCTCGGATCAAGTCCGAGGACGTTTAACACGAGGGATGACAGCCCTAGGCTCAATACCCCCTACTACTCGTATCTGGAACAAACATATCATTATGTTCGATTTATCCAGCGATATCCCGGCATTAAATTATCTAAATGGTTTGACGTATTTAGGATGAAACATTACTCATGATGGATTCTTCCTATAATTTTAAATGGTTGAAATACCATTTTGGCACTTTTTTTGAGTTTTTAGAGGCGCCCTTAATAATTTCTTAATATTAATGTGCTATTCTTAGTTAAGAGAAAAGTTAATCGCAATATTTTAACTAGATGCTTTTCGTAAATTTTAACACAAACGTTGTTCTAATTGCTAAATAAGCAGGAATAAAAATATGATTACTAAAAAAATTAAGTTGTTGGTTTTATGCTTGTCGCTTGTATGTTCGGTTGCGTATGGAGCGCCAGATCTTGTCTCTAGAGAAAATTTGCTTGACGCTATACGTGCAAGTGCCTTTACTAGTGGGGGGGCTGTGCTTAATTTTGCTGCTTATCCTGGATGGGATTTTACCATTGATAACCGGGGTATAGCACATCTTGATACTATTCGAGATTTGGCCGCAGGTAATGTACATAGATTGTCTCAGGGTATCTCAAGAGTGGAATACGATAATGTGATTTTACAATCACAAACATCGGCTGATAGATACATATTTAGGAATACTAGCGATCAAACTATAAACAATGATTATGCTGTTTTGTCTCAACAATTGAGGGCAACAGGAGATTCCTTGATGGTTACATATAATGTGTATGTTAATGAGGAAGCAGCGCCTGCGTTTGTTATAGGGGCCAGTTTTAATTATGTGCTTCATGCTAACTAAGATTTGGTGTGGGCTTATTTAGGTTAAATTGTTTTTATGCAAAGTAGGGTAATATAGCGTTGGTTTTTTTGATTTTTAGTTGTATTGCAAAAGATGCTTTTATCCTACCACTGCGCAAACGATAACTCTAGGCTCTAATACCCCCTACTACTCGTATCTGGAACAAACATATCATTATGTTCGATACGCACAACTTCAGTTTTAATAGTCCCATCCTCATATAAATTTATCCAGCGATATCCCGGCATTAAATTATCTAAGCTGAAATTGTAGCTTTTAACAGCGAATTGCCAACTAGTGGATGGTGTTGATAGGAATATTACATCTTGACGATATATCATGGTGTCTTGATGAACATGACCACAAACTACTGCTTTAACATTTTTGTATTGATCAATGATTGCCAAAAACTCTGAGGCATTACGTAGATTAATTCTATCAAGCCAATTGCTATCAATTGGCAACACATGATGGTGGATAAAAATTATAGTTGGTTGATCGGAACTCATCTCCAGGTTTTTTTGGAGAAAAATTAAATCATTACCTGTTATCTGACCATCAACATGTTTTGGCCAATTGGAATTTAAAATCAGAATGCGCCAATTAGTTGCAGAGGATATTTTAGTAATTATTTGAGTTGGATTGCCAAAAACTTTATTAAACATTGGGAAATAATCGTGATTGCCCATAGTGGCTACCACTGGACATTGAAAAAATTGAAAATTTTTAGTTACTATTTTGTAAGATTCTAGAGAATAATCTTGTGAAATATCCCCGGTCAATATTACCAAATCAGGATAATTTTTTGATATATCAATTGTAACTTTAGCTAGCACATGTTGTAGAGTTTGTAATGGATTAATTCCAATTAATTTTGTTTGTTGATCGCCAAACAGGTGAAAATCTGTTAGTTGCAAAATTTTTGTTACTTGACTCATCAAAAAATCTCCATATTCCAATAGACTTCTTTCAAAACCTGCGTCTTTTGCCATACTGCTGCGTTGCGCACTCGCTCGCAATGCTCATTTACTAGCATGTAAACTCCGCTTGCTCGCTCGTGTGCGCCTTGCATTATGACAAAATACTTGGTTTTGAAAGAAGTCTATTTCAAGTTTTTTGCCCGACTCTTATTGGCAGCCCTATTTTGGATTCTCCAGACTCAGCTGTCCAGTGTTATAGTCATATGCAAAAATTTCAGCGTAACGACCCCATTCGATAACTACCCGTAAGACGTCTTTAGCAGCATCTTCACTAAGATAATCTTCAAGTTCATTTAAAAAGCGTTCTTCGGCTGCTCTATGTTCAGGGCGTTCATCCAAGACATGACGAATATAATATGCTAGTGGAATATAACTCAACAAGTGGTTAGCAAAAATTTTCTTACGCTCTAGAATGTCAGCATCGCCAAAAGCTTTGCCAGCAACGTTAAGTTCGATATCACCTTTGGATACTTGGGCGAAGCGCAATATTTCTAGGGCTTCAGTTATAGGGAATAGATCATCTATATTTAGATGCAATTCATCGGCCAAAACTGGCAGATCAATCTTTTTATCGCGATATGCAGGTTCAATAAGCATATCTAATAAGCCGGTAATTTCAGATATTTGCACATTTGGTAAGCGGTATCCAAGAGTAAGCGTTTTGTAACGGTAGGTAGTGCCAACGTCAGCAGCAGAAGTTGTCATTAGGGTATAAATATTGTCAATCAGCAAACGGAATTTTGGATTTTGATCATTACGGGGATGGGGAATATCAACTACTAATTCTGTGCGCACATTGCCTGGGTTAGCACCAAAAATGATAATACGATCAGCTAAAGCAGCTGCTTCTGATATATTATGGGTTACGAGTAAGACATTTTTTATGTTGGTTTTTTTAGATTGCCATAAATCTAAAAGATCGCTGCGTAAGTTATCTGCTGTTAATACGTCTAAAGCAGAGAATGGTTCATCCATTAATAAAACATCGGGGTTAACTACTAAAGCACGTGCAAAACCGACGCGTTGTCGCATGCCTCCTGATAATTCTTTTGGATATGCTGATTCAAAACCATCTAATCCTACAACATCAATAGCCTTCAACGAACGGGTGCGTCGTTCAACTTTGGGGACTCCTAAGGCTTCGAGCCCAAGTTCGACATTTTGTAATACTGTGAGCCAGGGCATTAGAGCAAAGCTTTGAAATACCATAGCAAGTCCTGCAGCTGGAGCGGTAACTTTTTCGCCGCGATAGATTACTTCGCCAGCAGAAGGTTTAATTAAGCCAGCTATAATACGCAGTAGGGTTGATTTGCCAGAACCAGATTTACCTAAAAGGGCTACGATTTCTTCTTCATATAATTCAAGGTTGACATCATCAAGCACCAATAAATCTTGATGATCATTTTGTCGAAATGATTTTTTGATATTTTGAATCTTTATAATAGGTATTTTATCACTCATAATCTTTTGATCTTTCTGTAACAAATATGTTTAGTCTAATCCAAACCAAACCTTTCCATTGCTATATTGTAAAGCGGTCTCCAAAAGAATCTATTAATTAATAACACTATTAGGCACATTATCATCGTGCCTAAAGCAACTCTTGGAAAATCCCCAGCGGTAAAGTTTGTCTGTATATATGCTCCGATACCGGTTGCTTGTAATCTTATTGGTCCCCAAGTAATTATTTCCGCGATGATACTTGCATTCCATGCCCCTCCGGCAGCTGTTATAGCACCAGTAATAAAACACGGTGCAATTCCCGGCAAAATAAAGCGGCGCCACCAAAGAAAACCAGTTACTTTAAAATTAGCAGCCGCAAGTTTTAATTCTCGAGGAATCGCACTGGCGCCGGTAATAACATTAAACAGAATATACCATTGTGTTCCTAGGACCATTAGCGGCGCCACCCAGATTTCAACATTTAATTTTAAAGTTACAATTAACATTGCCACTATTGGAAATAGTAAATTTGCGGGAAATGCTGCGATAAATTGCACAATTGGTTGGATAGTTGCAGCAATGTTTGGCCTTAAACCAATCCATACTCCAATCGGGACCCAAATTAACGAGGATACAAAAATTAAACTCATAACACGAATACCAGTATATATTCCAAGCATTACAACGTGCCTGGATTCAGCAAAAGGAACATTAGCAAATACAAAGCGCCAGATAAAGATAGATGCGCTAGCAAGAGCTAGCAATAATACAAAATAATTAATCTTAATAAGTAAGGGAGAAAGTTTCTTTTTAATTGCAGTTTTAGGTTTTGTATTTATTGGTTGTAAATTAATCCAGATATCGGCAAGTTTGCTAAATAATGAGGTTGTTGAGCGTAAAATTTTTGTTCGTTGAAATAGGCTTACTAACCAAGCGCGCGGTGCTTTTTCATCGTCATCATCTTGGGATTCTCTGAATTTTTCTGTCCAATAAATAAGAGGTCGAAACAATAATTGATCATATAAAACAATAACCACTAACATACAAAATATCGCGTAAATAATTGCTTTGCTATCTGCTTGGGCGATGGCGAGAGCAATATAGGAGCCTATTCCTGGTAAGGTGATATTTTGGTTGGACACTGTAAATGCTTCAGATGCGATAACAAAAAACCAACTGCCAGACATTGACATCATCATGTTCCATATAAGACTGTGCATGGAAAATGGGACTTCTAATTTCCAAAAGCGTTGCCAAGCCGATAAACGAAAAACAGTTGCTGCTTCTTTTAGGTCGCTTGGAACTGTTTTTACACTTAGATAAAAACTTAAGGTCATATTCCATGCTTGTGAAGTAAAAATGGCGAAAATAGCAGCACACTCTGGTCCCAGCATGCTGTTTTTAAAAATAACAATAAAGCCAGTAACGGTAATAGAAAGAAAACTTAAAATTGGTATAGATTGTAAAATATCGATAATAGGTATAATTAAACGTTCCGCATGTTTATTTTTTGCAGCTAAGGTGCCAAAAGTGAAAGTAAATAAGAGAGAAAAAAATAAAGCAATAAATAAACGCATGGTAGTGCGCAGAGCATATGTTGGTAAGTAAATTGGATTAAGAGAAATTGGAATAATATCACCAAGGCGGTAGGGAGCGCCCATTTGTTTGGCTCCCCAGGCTGCGAGCACGATAAAAGTAAAGACCAACACAACAGCTATTACATCCCAATAATTAGGGATGGACCAAATAGTTGCTTCATTTTTAGTATAAGTTTGTTTAGGAAGCAAAGCCATAAATAGAATGTTACCCTGGGTAGTATAAATAGTCCAAATATTAAGGATAGAGTTTCTTTGTCATCCTCGGGCTTGACCCGAGGATCTAGCATATTGTCATGAGATCCTCGGATCTTTGTCCGAGGATGACAAGCATGAGGCGCGAGGATGACAGCGTTGGGAGATCCTTTGCTATCGCTCAGGAGGACAATCTTTTTTTAAATACTGTTAAGAATAGTTTAAGGATCATGAGCTATTATTGTGGTAGCTTTGAGTGTAATGCAATTTTAAAATTAAGGTGAGTTAGTAGTTATGTTAGATGAAAGTAAGAAAGTTTCGGCTAAAGAACGTGGTAAACGATTGAGGCTTATAAGAAAAATGTCCAGTCTAACCCTAGATGAGTTGTCATCTAAGTATAATCTTGGTATTTCGACTATAAAGTATTGGGAATGTGCCAAGAGTCAAGGTCTAAGTTCTAAGGGAGCGAAAAAAATTGTTACAGCAATGCAAAATGAAGGAATACAGTGTTCATACATGTGGTTGATGTATGGGGTAGGATTGCCGCCGCAGTTTATTGATGTTCGCTTTCATAAGGGTTTTCAAAATGAAGATTGTATTGAGCAGGATGCTTATGATGAAGAAAAGTCGATAGAACATGAAGTGAAATTTTTTTGTGAAAAAATTATTGATGCGGTTACTCTAACTGTTTTTGATGATGGGATGGAGCCATTTTACTCTGCTGGTGATGGTGTTGGCGGTAAACGCCTATATGGCAGCGATTTAACCAAGACAGTTGGTAAAAATTGTATTATTGAAACCGCTGAGCGCCAACTTTTGTGTCGTCGGATTGCTCAGGGGAATGGCATCGATAATTTTAATCTTTATTGTATAAATCCCAATACTTTAGCTAACCCGCCGCATCTTTATGATGTTAAATTATTAAGCGCTGCTCCAATTAGTCGGGTTTGGAAGAGGATGGTGTAAAAAAGCATTGTCATCCTCGGGCTTCACGCTTGTCATCTTCGCACCTCACGCTTGTCATCTTCGCACCTCACGCTTGTCATCTTCACACCTCACGCTTGTCATCTTCACACCTCACGCTTGTCATC
>MGXJ01000025.1:11424-13225 GCA_001801345.1 Gammaproteobacteria bacterium RBG_16_37_9
GACAGCTGTGATGTAGACCCCTTTCCCTTTCGGGTATTATTTTGTTAGAATCCCTATAAAATAATATTTTCAAGATTCATTTTCTTCTATGAACCCCAATTTTTTAAGTGATCTCAATTCTGCCCAGCATCAAGCAGTTACTTTTACTGGCGGAAATTTATTGGTATTAGCTGGGGCAGGTAGCGGAAAAACTCGGGTATTAGTGCATCGTATCGCTTGGTTATTATCACAAGGAGCTAGTCCGCAAAACATTCTCGCCGTAACTTTTACCAATAAAGCGGCTACGCAAATGCGTATTCGTTTAGAGCAGATGCTACAATTTTCACTGGCCTCTATGTGGGTTGGAACTTTCCATGGTTTGGCTCATCGTTTGTTACGATTACATTGGCAAGAAGCAGGGCTTGTGCAATCTTTTCAAATCCTTGATGCTGACGATCAAACTCGTTTGCTTAAAAGAATCCATAAGGCTTTGTCGCTAGATCCAGAAAAATGGCCGGTGAAACAATCGCAAGCATTCATCAATGGTAATAAAGAGAAAGGACTACGTTACAGTGAAGCTGCAACTAATGGTTTTGTCGATCCTGTTTTAATAAGAGTATATCAAGCTTATGAAAATGCTTGCTCCAGTAGTGGTTTGGTAGATTTTGCTGAGTTACTTTTGCGTTCTTATGAACTATGGCAAAACAATCAGCAGCTACGTGAACAATATCAAAAAAGATTTGGGCATATTCTAGTGGATGAATTTCAGGATACTAATGCGATTCAATATGCTTGGATTAAATCAGTATCAAGTTCAGATTCTAATCTGACTGCAGTTGGCGATGATGATCAATCAATTTATAGTTGGCGCGGTGCCGATAGCAATAATATGCAGCGTTTAAAGAGTGATTATGCCAATGTTAACGTTGTTCGTTTAGAACAAAATTATCGTTCAACTGCAACTATTCTCAAGGCTGCTAATGCCATAATTACTAATAATAAAAGTAGGTTGGGTAAAAATTTATGGACTAATTGCGGTGATGGCGATCCCATAATTTTATATGCTGCTTTTAATGAAATTGATGAAGCGCGTTATGTGGTTGATAAAATACAGCTATGGCGTAAGCAGGGCAAGGCGTTAAATGAAGCCGCAATTTTATATCGTTCTAACGCACAATCACGGGTAATTGAAGAGCAGTTGTTACGTGCAGGTATTCCATATCGTGTTTATGGCGGCATGCGTTTTTTTGAAAGAGCTGAAATTAAAGATGTTTTGGCATATTTACGTTTATTAGTTAATCGTAATGATGATGCTGCTTTTGAAAGAGTAATTAATTTGCCAACGCGCGGTTTAGGTGAGGCAGCGCTAGTTTTGCTGCGTAATCATGCGAGATTACATAATTGTTCTTTATGGAAGGCTGGAGAAACAATGGTTGCAACCCAGCAATTACCAGCCAGGGCAACCAGTGCTTTAAGCGGGTTTATGAGCTTGATTAATGATGGATCGATGCAGATCGCTAAACTAACTTTGGCTGAACTAGTGCAATTTATTATTAATTTAGTTGGGTTACATGAACATTATTCCAAACCGCAATATCAGGAATATAAACAATCACGTTTAGAAAATTTAGATGAATTAATTAATGCTGCCGGACAATTTTCGACGCTAGTTTCTGAAGATGATCGCCAATTATTGTTGAATGCTTTTTTGGCGCATGTTGCTTTAGAAGCAGGAGAACATTTAGATAAAGATGATAGCAATAATTGTGTTCAGCTAATGACTTTACATGCAGCTAAGGGTCTGGAATTTTCTTTAGTGTTT
>MGXJ01000025.1:13365-15055 GCA_001801345.1 Gammaproteobacteria bacterium RBG_16_37_9
ACCATCTAGATTTTTGCGAGAAATTCCTCCAGAATTAATAAAAAGCGACACATTAATCAATAGTGTCAAACCTGCACTTTTTGAGGATCTTTCCCAAGATTTAAGCCATGGTCAAGATGTGAGCCAAGGCAATGATTTTTATTTGGGGCAGAATGTGTCGCATCAAGAATTTGGCGAAGGTGTTATTACTAGTTTTGAAGGGCATGGCGAACATACGTGGGTGCGGGTTAAGTTTAGAAAGGTAGGGAGTAAATTATTGTCTCCGGAATATATACGGGGTAGAGTAATATAGTGGGTGTTATCCCTCGTGTTAAACGTCCTCGGACTTGATCCGGGGAGGGCAGGTTCTAGGGCGCCTTTAACTGTCATCCTCGGGCGCCTTTAACTGTCATCCTCGGGCGAAGACCCGAGGATGACAATAGAAGAGGGCTGGGTTGTGTGGTGTAGAACGATCTATAATGAGGTCAATTATGTTAACCGATAAAAATATTGAAAATTGGCGCACAGAGTATAAAGAATCTCTAACAGGCTGGCACGAAGAAGTTAATAAAGTGCAATCGCATTTTGATGATGTTGTCCAAAAAAGTTGGCAAAAAACTAAATATATAGCCCGCAATTTACCGTTTGCTCCTGAAAAAGTAGTGATGTGTCCGCCTCATTCTATTTTGAATTTTGCTCCTAATCAGCAACATCGCATAGACTATGCTACAGGCGTTTGGGAAGGTTCAAGCGCAGAGCCAACGTTGGATGAAAATAACAATATTACTGGCGTTAATGTTATTTTGCATCGACCAAGATTAGCGCGTTTAATCCGTTCGTTGCGAGCTCGCGGTTATAATCTAGCTATGCCTATCGAAAAATTTGGCCAGTTAATTTTAGATACTGTTGCGGTGCATGGTATCGAGGTTTTGCTTGCTGATGATGGTTCTCCATTGCGCGCGTATATTCGACCATCTGCAGGTAGTGGTGTTGGTCCTTGGGGAGTGTCGCTTTCTCCAGGATATTTTATTGAAAGTAGCGTGATTGTTTTTCGTTGGGGCAGTTATTTTCCCGATGTTGCAAGAATAAGCAAAGAGGGTGCGTGCGCAGTTATTACTGGGGTGCAGAGAATGTTCCCAATTATTGGTAAGCATGCTTCGAACTACGGCGCTGCGTCCAGCGATGGTAGTTTGGCGCGTAATCTTAAATATGATGAATTAATTTATCTTGCTCCATATTGTATCAAAGATGATCGCATAGATTTTAACATTAGAGATTTTGATGGGATTATGCGTTATGGTGTATTTTCGGATGGGCCAGGTGAGGAGATTTTTGCGATTCTCAAAGATGGTGAAACTTTAATTTATCCTCCGATGCGTGTTAATCGGTTAGGCGGCACAGTTTTAGATTATATAACAAAACATCTTGCGCCAGCCTTAGGTTTCAAGGTGCGAGAACAAGATATAACTTTAGAACAAATTCGTCGCGGTGATATTGTTGGTTTAGCATTTGTTGGTAACGCAGTAAAAGTTAGCCCCATTGGTAAAATTGATATTGTTAAACCAAAAGTAGATTCGCACGATGGAGAAATAGTTGAAACTTTAGTTGAGTTTGGGATTCATTCAGCTGTAGCTAAAATTAGAGACCAATTTGCTGCTGAGTTATGCGGTAAAAAACCGCCGTCGCATGAATCGCTTTTAACGCCAGTTGA
>MGXJ01000025.1:15079-18493 GCA_001801345.1 Gammaproteobacteria bacterium RBG_16_37_9
TAATTTTTGGTCCGGGCTTTCGTTTTGAGGTGTCTTTTTATTTTAGGAGGAATTATGGGAACAACTCTTCTTTATACCGTTTGCAGCAAATAACTTCCAACCAAACCAGAGATTTTCTTGCGTAAAATTTTCCAGGATGCTGGCCTTATGTTTTCAACAGCTAATTCTTTTTCAGCTTCTATGTAAATCAAACAATCTTTTGCTAAATACCCAGAGTTTAGTAATTTTTCACAAGTAGATTTTATTAAACCACAGTGGAATGGAGGGTCTAAGAATATGATGTCGAAATGTTGTTTAGGTATTTTGTTTATACGCTGTGGAATTTGGGCACAGTAAAAATCTATGTTACTAGCTTGTAATAATTCTGCGTTTTCTTTTAATTTATGAATAATCTGCATTGAAGCATCAACCATAACTACATGCTTAGCGCCTCGAGACAATGCTTCAAAGCCAAGCGCGCCACTGCCAGCAAATAGGTCTAGACAATTGGCGCAAGCTGTAACTGGCGCGAGCCAATTGAATAAAGTTTCGCGACAGACGTTTTTAGTGGGCCTTACTCCTTTTAGTTGAACAAAGCTTATTTTGCGACTACGCCATTTGCCGGCAATTATGCGTAAGGTGGAGATTTTTGAGGGCATGTCTGCAATGCTAGCAGATTTTGCTTGAAATATGAATTATACTCCTGAAGTTATGTCACCCTGAATGAAGTAAAAGATTAATCTATTTTGAGGAGATCCTCGGGTCAAGCCCGAGGATGGCAACGTTGGGAGATCCTTCACTTCGTTTAGGACTTCTGGGTTGCCGCGCTGTTGGCGCGAAAGAACGGTGATATTAATTAGTTCCTTGGCGCCAACAGCTCGCAATGACGGCCCTTTTGCAACATTGGAAAATTCGGTATTAAAAATGTTTAAATTTTTTAAAAAAAATAAAGAAACAAGCGACAAGAATGAAACTAAACAAGTTGGAGTGGTTTCCAAATTAGTTTCTGGTTTAAAGAATACCCATAGCGTCTTAGTTGATGGGATAAAAGAAATATTTTCTGGTAAAAGGGAGATTGATCAAAAAACACTGGAAGAATTAGAAGTAAAATTATTAACTTCAGACGTAGGCGTAGCAGTTACCAAGCAGATCATAGAGCAATTAAAAATCAAATTAAAACACGAGAAAAATATTGAGTATGAAGCGGTGCTTGATACAATTAAATCTGAGCTTGAGAATATTCTTGAACCATGTAATAAACCTTTAATCATCTCAAAAGATATTAGACCATTTGTGGTTTTGCTGGTTGGAGTTAATGGTTCTGGTAAAACAACAACTATTGGTAAATTGGCCAAAAAATTGTTGGATAATAGTTATAAAATTATGCTTGCTGCAGGTGATACTTTTCGGGCGGCTGCAATTGAGCAATTAAAAATTTGGGGTGAGCGCAATAATATTATAGTTGTAGCACAAAAACAGGGTTCAGATAGTGCTGCGGTGATATATGATGCGTTGCAAGCCGCCAAGTCACGTGATATTGATGTGCTAATAGCAGACACCGCCGGAAGATTGCACACTCATCATGGTTTTATGGATGAGTTGAAAAAAGTTAAACGGATTTTGCAAAAAATTGATTCTTCAGCTCCCCATGAAGTTCTTTTAGTTTTGGATGCAACTATTGGGCAAAATGCTTTAAATCAAGTTAAGCAGTTTAACGATGTTATCGGCGTTACTGGCATTTGTATTACTAAGCTCGACGGCACCGCCAAGGGAGGAGTAATTTTTGCTATTGCCCAAGAAACTAAAATTCCAATTCGTTTTATCGGTATTGGTGAAAGTATAGATGATTTAAAACCATTTGATGCCAAAGAGTTTGTCGCAGCACTATTTTGTGAGGAAACATGTCATATAGAAGAGTAGAAAATAAAGCAAAAAAGTTTAGTAGCTGTGAAAAACATTTAATCTTGTCTTAAGCTAGTAATTATGTGGTTTTTGTCCGATTACTTTTTGACATCTTGGCCATATTTTGTTAACATGCGCGCATTTCAAGAATCCAAAATCTTCCAAAGTATAAAACCATAGGTGATATTTATGACAACACAATCAGCTACATCCATTTGGGACAAGATGTTTCCAGTTCATAAGAGCGAACTTCCAAAGTTTATATATACCTCCTTAATGCTCATGTTTACTATCTATGTTTATAGTATAGTGAGAAATACGAAGGATACTCTTTTGCTTAGCCACTTGGGTGCAGAGTTGATTAGTACAACGAAGTTGTGGAGCGTTTTTCCTTCAGCAGTTATCTTTATGTTGGTTTATACAAAGTTAGCTAATTCTCTTACAAGAACTGCTATTTACAATTATCTAATTTGGTTTTTTGTCGGTTTTTTCGTTATCTTTGATGTCTTGTTATATCCTAATTTAAATCATCTATTACTAAATGTGGATGGGCTGGTTGTAAAAATGCCTTACATGAAGTATTTATTAGAGATGATAGCTGGTTGGCCAGTAGTGCTATTTTATGTGCTATCAGAGTTATGGGGTAGTGTCATGATGGCCTTGATGTTTTGGCAATTAGCAAACCAAATTACAGCTATTTCCGAATCAAAAAGATTTTATCCGTTGTTTCTACTTATAGGCCAGGCTGGATTGCTGATATCTGGAGTTTTCTCTAAGTATTATGCAGATCCAGAAGTTCATTCTGATCCTGAAGTAACAAAACAACTTTGGCAGCATTTTTTAAATGTAATGACAATAACAATACTAGTGTCAGGTATAGGCATGACTATGTGTTTATCCCTCTTGGGTAAGTTGATCGGCAAAGACACTATTAACGATGTTACAAAAGGTAGTTGTAAAAAAACTAAGGTCAGATTAGGGTTTGTGGATAGTTTGAAATATATCTTGTCATCCAAATATATTGGTCTTATAACAATCCTTATACTATGTTATGGTACCTCTATAAATTTGGTTGAAGGAATCTGGAAAGCTTCAGTAAATATGAACTTTGCTGGTAATATGGGAGCCATACAAAACTTTTTTGGTAGTATCCAAATGTGGACAGCTGTAATGGGGATTATATCAATGTATGGCGGTTCTTATTTATTAAGCATGATACGATGGAGAACAGGAGCTTTGCTAACCCCAATTATGATTTTTGTAACCGGGATATTATTCTATGTGTTTATAATCTTTAGAGAAGGCGGGGTGATATCGCCAATGATTATAGCGCTTGGTTCAACTCCTTTATACTTAGCGGTAATATTTGGTGGTGCTCAAAATATTTTGAGTAAATCAGTAAAGTATGCTTTTTTTGATTCTACCAAAGAGATGTCTTACATTCCTTTAGATGAAGATTTAAAAACCAAGGGTAAGGCAGCTGCAGACGTTATTGGTGGTAGATTAGGAAAATCAACGGGTGCTGGTATCCAG
>MGXJ01000026.1 GCA_001801345.1 Gammaproteobacteria bacterium RBG_16_37_9
CGAACGTAACATTGATAAGCCTAGCCACATACTTTTTCATTATTTTCAGTGTAGTTTTGATTATTTGGTTTATATCCGCCTATTCTTTAGATAAAGAGTTCTACAAGAAGATTGAAGAAAACAAGGCATGTGAAGCAGAAGCAGTAGTTGAGCCTGTAACAGGTTGAGTAGTATTAAAGCTTGTTTCTAAAAGGTTGCATCGATTTTTTGCCAGGACAATAGTTAGTTGTCTGGTGATGTCTGGGTGAATTATTGTTCTAGCTATTCATCTTAATAAATAAAACCTAGATTGGGTTTTATTTAGCTGCCATTCGATGAGTATTTCAATTTTTATCCCTACGGGTTGCAGTTCCAAATTTTGTAATCCTGCTACCATAAAGTAGTGTCATTAATTTCATAGAGATTACGTTAGAAGTAGTATCTTAACCGTGTGTTGTGGATCTAAATTTGGTTTTCCACTTTTCAATATGATAACATGAGTTGCTTATTGGGGAATTATAAGGCCCCGTAATCAGATAAACAGGGTCTTAAAATGTATGCTTTTCAATAAAGTTAATATTAACCAATTTAAAAAGGAGTATTTATGGGGGAAGAAATGAAACCAACCGAAGGTGGTGTTGAAAAACAAGACAAAAGTAATTTGTCTATGGGGGTCGAAAAGATATCTTTAAGAAATATTGTGCAAATTGTTTATCTGTGTCAGGCATTGTCATTCTTTTTTGGCATAACTGCGATTGTTGGTGTAATTATAAACTATATTAAACTTCCTGAGGTAAAAGGAACGTGGCTTGAGTCACATTTTACCTGGCAAATTAGAACATTTTGGATAGGTTTGGGAATAAGCATCGTTGGATTGATATTGATGATGGTGTTCATTGGGTTTTTAGTGCTAATGGCAAACTTGGTTTGGATTGTATACCGTGTCGTTAAGGGTTGGTTGTTGCTATCCGAAAATAAGCCAATAGAAAATTGTACCGCATTGATATAAAAATTTAGTGAAATTAGCATCATGAGAGCGAGTCATCAAATTATGGTTGCTTTTTTGATACTGAGATACTGGAAACTAGAGTTATGTAGGAAGTTTACTATACGTTACCAGAAAAATTAACTGTGATTGTTAAAAAATCCCCAGATACCTTCTGTTATATGCTATGACCAAACGGGAATTCATTCCTGTTTGGTCTTGACTTTTCGGGAATTGAGTCCATAATAGTCAGATCATGAAACGAGAAATCGCGCCACATATAAAAAAAGATTTAGAGAAAAAAATAGTTTTCATTAGTGGTCCGCGACAAGTCGGCAAAACAACTTTGACAAAATCGCTAGACTTTACTTATGACTATTTTAATTATGATAAAGCTTCCGATCGAGCGGCATTGAAAGATAATAGTTGGGATAGGAACAAAGAGCTTGTAATATTTGATGAATTGCACAAGATGAATCAGTGGAAGAGATGGTTGAAAGGGATTTATGATACGGAAGGTGTAAGGCCAAGAATATTAGTGACTGGTAGCTCTAAGTTAGAAACATACAAAAAAGTAGGGGACTCTCTTGCCGGCAGATATTTTCAATATCGTCTTCATCCGTTTGATCTAAAAGAAGTGCGCTTGCGCTATTCAAAAGAAGAAGCTTTTAAGCGTCTTTGGGAGTGTAGTGGTTTTCCAGAGCCTTTTATTGATGGCACAGAAGTTTTTTATCATCGTTGGAAACGCAGTCACTTAGATATTATTCTCAGGCAAGATTTGATTGATATTCAAACTATTCGCGATATCCAAGCGATTGAATCCCTAATTGAATTATTAAAATCAAATATTGGTTCAACAATATCCTATTCCAATCTTGCAAGGGTTTTGGAAAAAGATGCTAAAACAATAAAACGTTGGCTGCAGTTATTGGAAAATCTCTATGTTATTTTTAAAGTAACACCATATTCTAAAAAAATTTCAAGATCGCTTCTCAAAGAACCAAAATATTATTTTTACGATACGGTTCAGGTTAGTAAAGATAATGGTATTAAATTAGAAAATATCGTTGCTGCATCTATTTTAAAAGAACTACATAGATTAGAAGATGTGTTGGGTGCGAGCGCAGCCAAGCTGCATTTTTTAAGAACCAAAGATGGAAAGGAAATAGATTTTTTAGTGGTTATCAACAGTAAGCCTTATTGTTTAATTGAAGTAAAATGGTCAGACGATACTCCAAGTAAGCATTTTCCCCATTTTGAGTCTTATTTTGTAAAAACAAAAAAAATTCAACTCGTAAAAGAAATTAAACGAGATAAAACTTATCCGGACGGATTAGAAATACGCGACGTTGTAACTTGGCTTTCAAAAATCGATTTTAGTGACGCCATCCAATATCGTTAGTTAGGAATATAAAGGACTTGACACCTAAACTCGTTTTTTTGTTTCGAGAATCCTAAAACTATTTTCTATCATAACCCGTCGCGATGGCGATTTAATTTTGGTTAACCATTGCAAGAATAGCTTGCGGTTAAAATTATTGGGAATTATAAATTCTGGTAGTTTAGTAAAAATACGCGTTTTAGTCGGTTTAAGATATAAAAAATCAAACAGTGCTTTTTCAGGCGTTGCAATTTTGACGGCATTTTTACCAACTTCTTGATAACCAAAAAATAGAGCTGGAGGGATATGATGCACCGAAACAGTAGCAACTGGTGTATTAAATGTTTTGGTTCTACCGCAAGAAACTGCATAAATTATTTCGGGAACTTGTTCGATCATCCCATGATGGTATAAAGCGCTTTGTAATGAAACATAACACGAAAACGGTGCCATTAAATAACTCGGCAACATAAACGGTTCAACGAGTTCTGATATTGCCCAAAGACCCTTGTCCAAATGAAGTAAGTGCTTATCTGCAGCAAGGCGTGCTAATGATTTACTAGTGGTTGTTGTAGGCTGGTTAAGGAGGGCAACAATATCCCGGGTTTGAAAAACTGGTTGTTTTAGTTCTTTGATTTTTGTTAATACTTTACTTAGCTGCATAATAATCCTAAAAATAGTAGTTAAAACCTACTGCGAGCGTTTAATATAATGAATCTATAGATTTTTTTTGAAAATTTTTTTCACCGTAGTGGTGACTACTGTCTCAAAAAAATTTTCAAAATAAAATCCATATCTTCAATATCTTAAACGCTCTCGCTACGGTTTCAACTACTTTTTTTAGGATAATCTCCTAAGAGTGCTTGCCTGACATTACCAATAATTTGTTGCCAAATTTCTGGAGCGGAATAAGTTTTTTGATATTCTGCAGCTAAGTAGGTAACAACTTGACTCTGAAAATCTTGATAATTTATATCTGTAAGGTTTTCTAAAGCCTTCGCAGCTAATGTTTTAAATTGATCTCGTTTTATCGTTAATGAGATATCGCTAAAGCTAGTTAGTGGTTTATTGCCAACTAGTAAATATAAGTCAAAAATATCTCGTGCTTGTGTGATATTGCGCCCAGCAAGAGCCGCAATTTTTTGCAAAATAGCTGCCGTACGACTATAATGGCTCAAAAAAATTGGCGGCAAAGAATACTGTTGAGTTATTGAACTATCTACAGCTTCAAACAAAATCCCATCATTTTTGCTGCGGCGTGAAAATTCAATTTTAGTGTGCGCGTCCAAATTAAAACCAGTGATTTTGAAAGAGATTTTCCATCTTTGTGTGGTTTCAGTTTGTTTGGGAATAGAAATATTTGTAATAGTAATTCCGTTAGTTTGTAAGATACTCGCCAAAGACTTGGATTCTAGAATGCTAGTAACATTTTTGCGTAAGGTTGTCAGGCTGATTATTTGTGTATCAAAATCTATATCTTCAGAGTATCGAAAACTTTGAAAGTAAAATCGCAGGTTGCATCCGCCTTTGAGAGTGTAAAGTCGTTTATCAATTTTTCTGCCGAGGTGATCCAGAAAAATCAAATGAAAATACTCTATAGTTTGTCTCATGCTGTGCATTTTATGATAATACGTGATTTTGACACCAGTTTCAACACTAAGTATTATTGAAGTATGATGCAAAATATAGTAATTTTTATTGTTTGAACGGCAAATAAAGGGATTAAATCTCATTTTGCAATGGATGAGTCATGACCAAACGGGAACGAACCCTCCAGACTAGTCCCGAAATTTCTTTCAATTGCGTCCCTTTTTTATAACAACCCTAACTCCAATTTCGCCTGTTCCGACATCATTGAACGATCCCAGGGTGGGTCAAAAACCATTTCGATTTCTACGGATTTTACTTCAGGCAGGCTTGAAACTTTTTGTTTTGCATCTTCAGCAATAACCGGTCCCATGCCACAGCCAGGGGCGGTAAGCGTCATGCGAATTACAACGTTGTATTTATCTTTATCATCATCAGCGGCAGTAATATCAATTCCATAAATTAAACCAAGATCAACGATATTAACTGGGATTTCTGGATCGTAACAGGTGCGTAGTGCAGCCCAGGCTTGATTTTCTAAAGTGGTATTTTCATTTCCTGCTAGAGTAAAAGTTAAATTTGTTTTGCCTAAAGCATCTGCATCTTTGCTTTCGATGCGATACATATCACCTTGAGCAGTTATTGTATAATTGCCACCAAGAGAATAAGTGATAGTAACTTCAGTGTCTTTGGTCAAATCGCAAGGAGTGCCGAATGGAACTTGGATTGCAGTTACATCGCGTTTTAGTTTTACTATTTCGTGCATAAATATTATTCACTAGAAATTATATTTTGATCTTTAGTTAATACCGCTTTTAATGTATGCCATGGTAAAGTAGCACACTTAATCCTCATTGGAAACTCAACGACGCCAGCAAGGACTGAAAGTTTACCTAATTTTTCTGGATGATCAGCTTTGCCCGTGGTTATAAGCTTTTGAAACTCAGTAAATACTTCTAATGCTTCTTCAATAGTTTTATTTTTTATCGCATCAGTCATTAGTGAAGCAGAGGCAGTTGAAATAGCACACCCAGCACCTTGAAAACATATGTCGGTGATGAGGCCGCTTTTTTCATTAACATATAATGTGATTTTATCTCCACATAAAGGGTTGAATCCTTCTTTTTTATGACTTGCTTGTTCAAGTGGGCAAAAATTGTGCGGATGTTGACTATGGTCAATTATAATTTGTTGGTATAGATCACGTAAATCGTTCATAAAAACCGCCTCAACGGGAAAAAATTTTTCTAACCTTAGTAAGCGCTTCAATCAAAATATCAATTTCTTCTTTGGTATTATATAACCCAAATGAAGCTCTAGTTGTGCCCGGGATGTTATAAAATTCCATCAGTGGCATAGTGCAATGATGCCCGGCGCGAACTGCGATTCCCTCAGTGTCTAGTATTGTTGCAACATCATGAGGGTGAATTTTATCTAAAATGAAAGAAATTATGCTAGTTTTTTCTGGTGCGGTTCCAATAATTTTCAAGCCTTTGACATTAGAAAAAGCAGCGGTTGCGTATTTTAGTAATTCTTTTTCATGTTTGGCAATGACGTCGATTCCAACTGATTTTATAAAATCTATAGTAGCGCCAAAACCAACTACATCAGCAATATTTGGGGTGCCTGCTTCAAATTTTTGTGGCAAATCGGCATATTCAGTTTCAGCAAAAGTTACTTTTTTTATCATATCGCCACCACCTTGGTATGGTGGCATAGAGTTTAATAAAGCCTCTTTGCCGTATAAAATGCCGATTCCAGTTGGGCCATACATTTTATGAGCAGAGAAAGCATAGAAATCACAGTCTAAATTTTGGACATCAATTTGTATGTGGCCAGATGCTTGAGCACCATCAATCAATACTGGAATATTGTGCGCATGTGCAGCGGCGATGATTTTTTTAATAGGGTTGACGGTGCCCAATGTATTAGATGCATGAGCGATAGCTACAATTTTAGTGCGATTGTTTATAAGCTTTTCATAGTGATTAAAGTCAAGTTCGCCATTTTCATGAATGTTAATTACTTGTAATTTTGCGCCAGTTTTTTTGCAAATTAATTGCCAGGGCACAATGTTGGAATGATGTTCCATGGTGCTTATAATAATTTCATCTCCTGGTTTGAAATTCTTATAGCCATAACTTTGAGCAACTAAATTTATTGCTTCAGTGGTATTGCGAACAAAAATAATTTCATGGGTATATTTTGCGTTAATAAATTCTGCGATGTTTTTGCGAGATTTTTCGTAAGCGTTAGTAGCGCGCTGGGATAGTTTATATATCCCACGATGGATATTGGCATTATCATTGAAATAGAAGTGTTCTATAGCTTCAACGACGCTGCGTGGTTTTTGTGTAGTGGCCGCGTTATCAAGATAAATTAATGGCTTATTATTAATTTTATTTTGTAAGATTGGAAAGAGTTGGCGAATTTTATTATCCATAGTTTAAATCCATAGCAATTTTTAATCTATCATATTTTATAAATTGATCTGTTATTTCTTGGACAAATGCAGCGGTTAGTAATTTTGTAGCCATATCTTTTGCGATGCCACGCGAACGTAAATAAAAAATAGCTTCTAGGTCTAGTTGGCCAACAGTTGCGCCATGAGTGCAGATGACATCATCTACATATACTTCTAGTTCTGGAGAAGTATTAGCAGTTGCCGTTTCTGATAGTAGCAAGTTTTTGTTAGTTACATGAGTTTGGGTTTTGGTTGCATTTGGATAAGCTACTATTCGGCAATCAAAGTTGTTGGTGGCTTGATCATCAACAATACTTTTGAATAAAACATTGCTAGTGCAATTTGGCACAAGATGTTCGATGCGTATTTGTTGGTTCATGGTTTGGGTGTCACACAATAAATTTATTCCCTTTATGTCGTAGCTTGCGTTTTCTTCTGCAAGTTTGATGTGGAGTGTATCCGAAGATGTTTTTGCTCCCTTGCTAATAAGAAAGCTTGTGATTTTACTATTTTGTTCTTGATTAATATGGGTTTTTGTTTGGTGATTAGATTGTTCGATGTTTTCGGTTTGTATTTTGTAGTGAATAATTTCGCTATGATTTTTTGTGTTAATATTGGTTTCAATATTGTTTATGTAAGCGCTATCTCCCAGACTTATGTGTTCTTCTATAATGGTGGCATAACTATTTTTTTCTGCAATAATGTCGAGTGTGATATCACAACTTTGTGAAGTAATAAATAATAAATGGATTGGTTGTTCAACTTTAGTGTTTTGGGGAATTTTTAAAGTTTGATTTTTGAATGTGGGATTTATGTATGCATCTGACAGTTCTGGCTGGTGTATGCCATTTAGGAGCACAAGAATATTTGTGTCTGGTAGTTTAAATTTATCAGTAATGTAATTTTTGTTTAATGTTGGCATCGTATATTGATTTGGTTTCTTGATAACAATTATTATAACGAAGTTGAGTTAAATGTGAAAATTAATAATATCAGAGGTTCTTGTTATGGATACAGAGCGTTACAATCTTTCTGAGAGGGTCGGTTTGGTTTTGAAAGAGAAAAAAATGATTGTTGTTACCGCTGAATCTTGCACGGGCGGGTTGCTGGCAGCCAGTATAACTGATGTTCCAGGAAGTTCTGCATATTTTGAGCGTGGTTTTGTTGTTTATAGCGATGTGGCAAAGCAAGAAGATTTAGGGGTAAAAAGTCAAACTTTAGAAAGATTTGGTGCTGTGAGCGAACAGGTGGCTTGTGAGATGGCAGAAGGAGCATTAAGGCATAGTCACGCCACGGTAGGAGTTGCCATTACCGGCATAGCCGGGCCAACAGGAGGTTCCAAAGATAAGCCAATTGGAACAATTTGTTTTGCTTTAGTTTGCCTAGAATTATCAATAAAAGCTGTTACAATGCATTTTGACGGTGATCGGAGATCTATAAGGATGCAAGCAGTTAAGTTTGCATTGGAATCCCTATCAAAAAATTTAGTTAGATCTTGAATTCTTATTTATTATTATGAAAAAAACATTATGTCTATTTTTGATTTTTTTTAGTTTTTGTAATTTGAATCCTGCTTTTGCTGAATCAGAAATAATTAATGTTTTAAGAAATGAAAATAAAACTGTAGCTGAAACTGGTAGTAGCAACATAAAGCACCCATGGAGCATTAAAGGCTGTAAGGGAATTGGCAGCGCTGATACTCACCAAAAAATAGTTGCTTTGACTTTCGATGACGGCCCACATAAAAAATACACTGATAAAATATTAGCCATTTTAAAGATGAATGATATTAAGGCTACATTTTTTGTTGTAGGCAAAAATGTAGAGGCTTATCCTGAAGTAGTCAAGGCAACGTATGCCGGAGGTCATGTTATTGGCAACCATACTTATTCTCATTATTATTTGAGTGACTTATCAGGCGACAAAATTGAAGAAGAATTAACTAAGGCCAACCAGATAATTAATAAAGTAATAGGGGTTTCTCCATTTTTGTTTCGACCCCCGTATGCATCTTGTTCTGCTAAATCAGTGCGGGTAACTAAAAGACTGGATCTTAAAACTATCATGTGGGCTGCTGCTGCTGCTGAGTATTATCCTGATCGAACAAGCTCCGAAAAGATAGCTGCCGAAATCGTAAAATTAGTAAAACCAGGAGCAATAATTCTTTTGCATGATGGTGGCGGTAATCGTGAAAAATCCGTAGAAGCATTGCCAATCATTATTACAGCATTGAGGAGCCAGGGGTATGAATTTGTAACGGTGCCAGAGTTATTGAATATTAAAGCGTATTTATAGCTAAATGTTTATCAAACCAAGATATTTGCTTATTAACAACTTGCTCTAAAAAATCGCCTTTATAAAGATCAAAATGAGTGGCGCCACTCGCCACCATTAATTCTTTTGGCTCAGAAGCTAAGTTATACAAACTATAGGTTTCGCTAATAGGGCTAACTAAATCTTTTTCTGCTCCGATAATCAAAATTGGGATATGTAGGTTCTTTAGATAATTTTCTGGTTTGTAATTTATTGTTTCAAGAATAGTTAAAAACGGAATTTTTATTTTTAGTGCTGGAAACGCATCAGAATATTCTTGAAAGAATTTTTTTGATTGTTTATCAGATAATATTTTGCTGATAGGAACCATTAGCTCCTTACCAGTTGACTCTTTTTTATCGCGTAATTTCGCAAGGGTTTCTTTAAGCTTGCTAATATCCTTCGCAGTAATGCATCTTTCGCCATCTCCAAACGCTAGTTGTATACATAAACATTTTATACGCTTATCCTCACTAGCTGCTACAATTGCATTAGCACCGCCATATGATGTGCCCCAAAGTCCTATTCTACCGGAATCAACTTCATCAACAGAAGATAAGAATGATATTGCATTTTTAATGTCTTCCACTTGTAATTTTGGGACTAATCTTCCAGGCTCTCCTCCGCTACCGCCAAATCCCCTATAATCAAACGCCAAAGCCACATAACCATTTTTGGCAAATTTT
>MGXJ01000027.1:0-2954 GCA_001801345.1 Gammaproteobacteria bacterium RBG_16_37_9
TTACTGTTACATCAAACTAAACTGGCTTTTGCAACCAACCTAGCTTATAAAACATTTACTTAGCGGTATCTTGCTCAGATTTCTCTGCACCAAGTTTGCCTCTACGACACTTTTTACCTTTACATTTGTTTTTGTGACCAGCTGCAGCTATAGGGCTGTCTTGAGTATCTACATATGATTTATCTTGAGCTGAACATCCAACCAAACCAAAAGCAGCCGCTAATAAAGCGATTGAAATTACTTTTTTCATTTTTTTTCCCTTAAACAATTTAAAATACGTCTGCATTGAAGCAAACACCTGATATTGTTTATATTGTAACGTTACAATACAATACGCAACACAAGAATTGCTCCTTGTGCAACGCCCTTACTTGTAAAACATTTTCTCAAAAAAAGCAAGCAGTTTTCCAAATACCAACAGCATTGGAGTCAGGTCCATGCCTGACCCCAACATCATTTTTAGCAAAAATTGTCAATATGGTATATAATTTGAGCGTTAGTTAACTTATATGTATTAATAATCAAATGAAATCAATATGTAAGAGGTAATGTAAAATGCGTATATTGCTTGTTGAAGATGATGAATTACTTGGAGACGGCATAAGATCCGGCTTAACCCAATATCAATACACTGTAGATTGGGTAAAAAATGGTCTGGCTGCATGGTCTGCCCTACAAACAGAACATTTTGATTTGGTAATCCTAGATCTTGGTCTACCTAAGCTCTCTGGCGAAGAAATCCTAAAAAATATACGCGCTAAAAATATTTCAGTGCCAGTAATTATTTTAACCGCTCATGATGCTATGCACAGCCGCATTAAAGGATTTGATGATGGCGCAGATGATTACATAGTCAAACCGTTCAACTTAGAAGAATTGTGTGCGCGTATTCGTGCCATACGCAGAAGAACTACTGCACATAAACATCATCATAATACGACAATGACCGTTGGCGATATAACTTTAGACCCAACAACAAGATTGGTGTTTAAATCTGGCCAAATGGTAGAATTATCACGTCGCGAATTTGTATTGCTGCAAATGTTACTGGAAAATTCTGGAAAAGTGCTTTCTCGAGAGCAAGCAACCCAAAGTTTATATGGATGGGGCTACGATATAGATAGCAACGCCCTAGAAGTGCATATCCATAATCTAAGAAAAAAACTCAAATGTAAAAACATTACCACCATACGTGGCGTGGGATACATGTTGGCAAAATAAATTCTAACTTGTCATCCTCGGACGAAGATCCGAGGATCTTATGACCGTATGCTAGATCCTCGCGTCAAGCGCGAGGATGACAATCAATACTTGCCCGAGGATGACACGTGAGAAGAGGGCCTACCCTCGTGTTAAACACGAGGGATGACATCCATTAGGTTTAAAAATTACCCACAAATTCTGTGGATAACTTTGTGGATATTTCGTTCTGCGTTCTTTTAGAATGCTGAAAATATTGGCTTCAATACAAATTGCACAAATTTTGCTCTCAAAAAAATCCTTTTATTATCATAGTGTTACATAACTCTTTGAAAAATCATTGTGTTGGCTGCAAAAAAGGTTTAAAAATCTCTAAAAGAATTTTATCCTGTGCAAAAAATAGATTTCTTTCAAAACCAAATGTCTTGATACAATAGATATCTTCCAAAACCAAGTGTTTTGATATAATGCAAAATTCCCTCACACTTACCCCAAACAAACGCCTTGCTAGGCATCTACAAAAACAATTTTGTATAACAACCGCCAAACAAAACGAGGACGCCTGGCACAGTGCAAAAATCTTACCACTCAAAACTTGGCTTATAAACTGCTGGCAAGAATGCCCAGATCCACGCGTATTACTAAACACTCTTCAAGAAAGATTACTCTGGCAAAAAATCATTACTGAAAATTTAGGAGAAAAATTCATCAGCCTTACCAAGCTTGCTATAAATGCTCACGAATCAATAAACGGTTGGCAGCTTGAAGATATCAATTACCCTACTAACGAAATAGAAAATTTTGTTATTTTTCAAAGTATTTATCAAAATTTCAAAAATTACTGCGAAACTAAAAATTTAGTAACTTCTAGTCAACTCCCTACTCTTCTTATTCCTTATGTTCAAAATTTTAACCTTGAAAAAATCACCTTCGCTGGTTTTGATGAATATAATCCACAATTACAAAACCTTATTACCGTCATTAAAGAAACTGGTTGTGAAATTTTAGAACTCGATCCAAACAATTATCAAAATTCCATACAAAAACGTTTGGGTTTCAACAAGATAAAACAAGAGATCATTACAAGCGCCAAGTGGGCTAAACAAATTCTTGATAGGAACAGCAATAACAGCATCGGCATTGTAGTTCCAAACTTAGTGGAATTGCGCCCAGAAATCTCTCAAGTTTTTTCTGAAATTTTAGATGATGATAAAGCTATCAATATTTCTACAGGAATCCCTTTAGGTAACTCGCCTATTATTAATAGCGTCTTAGAATTATTATCATTAAGCGAACCTTTTAGCTTAGAAACATTTAGCAGGTTTTTACTGTCGCCATATATTACAGGTGCAGAAACTGAAAAGTCAGAACGCGCTTTTTTTAATCTTCAACTAAAGCAATCAAATTATTTTCAACTTACTGTAAGCGATATAAAACAGCTGGCAAAAAAATATACGAAAAATATTCCGCTATTAATAAAAACTTTGCAAAAATGGCAAGAGTTTTTTTCACAGTTACAAAATAAAATACTCTTTCCTTCCGAGTGGATGCAAATATTTGCGCAAACATTACAAATCTTAGGCTGGCCTGGAGAAAACAATTTAACTGATCTTGAATCAACCGCAATAAAATATTTTACCAAATTATTACAAGATATTGCAGCAACCAATCTTATCACAGGCAAAATACCATATAAAAAAACATTACAAATTTTACATGATTTTATTATCCACACTACCTTACAACCAGAACAT
>MGXJ01000027.1:3111-7496 GCA_001801345.1 Gammaproteobacteria bacterium RBG_16_37_9
CGTGAATTACATTTTTGTGAAATGCTGATAAAAAGATATAAACGTAGCGCCAAAGAAATTATTTTTAGCCACATAAAACAAATTGAAGACCGCATTATCGAACCAAGTTCTTTAATCGCAAACATACCAGAAATTTTAATTGATGATTTAAATTTAGCCAAAACCATAACTTGGGAACAGAAAATTCACCGCAGCCAAAAACTGGAAACTTTGGATATTGACCCGGCTCCCAAATTAACTCCTAATGAAACTATCCATGGCAGTAGCCGGCTTATAGAACTCCAATCATTATGCCCTTTTCAAGCATTTATGGAGTTTCGCTTGGCAACTAAAGAACCAATAAAATTAGAACCAGGAATAAGTAAAATAAATCGTGGGATAATAGTCCACGGCGCACTTGAGCATTTTTGGCAAAAGGTAAGAACCCAACAAAATCTATGTCAATTAGAACCAACCCAGCTCCAAAAAGCAATCAATGATAGTTTGGAATATTCCTTAAAAAAACTAGAGTTGCCGCCATCATTATATAAACTCGAAAAACAATGTTTAATTCCATTATTAACGGGCTTGCTTGAAATAGAAAAATCACGCCAACCTTTTGAAGTAATTGCAACTGAAAAAACCATCCAAATAAATTTATCCTCTATCCAAATTAAAATACGTATTGATCGCATCGACCAACTTACAAATGGCAACACATTATTAATTGATTACAAAACTGGAAAAAATTTACCTTCTATTTTTGATTGGTTTGGTCCGCGACCCAAAAATATCCAGCTTCCACTTTATAGCGTAGCCCTGCGTTCAATCCAAGGCTTGGCTTTAGTCCAAATTAATGTTGGATCGCTTAAATTCAAAGAGATCAGTTTGGAAGAACTACTCTTTGGTTTACGCACAATTGGCGTGGCAGAAAACAATCTTAGAAGTAATATAACCTGGGATGAATTAATAGAACATTGGCGCAGTATTTTAACCAAACTAGCTAGCGACTTTGCAGCTGGCGAAGCATCACCAACCCCCCTCTCACCTCAAGTTTGCAAGAAATGTAGCTTTGGACCTGTGTGTCGTGTTTCTTGTTTGTAAATACACTTCGTTAACCATTAGGTCCACTACAACCCGTAGCAATACGGAGCTGAAATAGTTTCTATTGGCAATAGAAACTTATGTTATAAAGTTACTATTACTAGTAGAAACTTTGTTCGCTTGGTATTTTACTTCGTAGACTTATCTTGGCGGCAAAGTTGAAACTACTTGACCAGCATCATCAACTCTAGGAACAGGATAGTGATTTTCAATAGAGCTATTGTCTAGATCACTCGGCAAAACAAGAGGTTTATCGTGCGGTTTTGTTTTTTTATACTCATCAGATTTATCAAGTTTATTTATGGCACTACAACCTGCCACTAGTAAAGCAGCACCTACCAAAATAAAACTAAGTTTAAAATATTTCATATCTCATCACCCATATTCTTTATTTTCTTTAGGCCAAGATTTCACCACTACGCTTACCAAAGTCATTAGAGGAATAGCAAAAAATACACCCCAAAAACCAAATATGTTTCCAAAAAATAACACCGACAAAATAATAGCTAACGGATGTAAATTCATAACCTCTGAAAACAAAAGCGGCACAAGCACATTAGCATCTAAGACAATAATTATGGCATAAACCAACATTAAATAAAAAAAATGTTCTGACCAACCCCACTGAATTAACCCAATCACAACAATAGGCGCTGTAACAACCACTATACCAACATACGGAATCACAACTGATATCCCAACCAAGGCCCCTAACAATACCGCATAACGCAATCCCAAAACTCCAAAGGCAATCATAGTAACTACACTAACAATAGTGACTTCTATAATTTTACCCTGGATATAGCTATGAATTTTTTCATGCAACTCATACCACACCCCTTCTAACATATGTCTTTTGGCTGGCAAAAAATTTATGAACCACTTCATTATATCTCTACCATCACGCAAAAAGAAAAATATTAAAAAAGGAACTAATACCAAATAAACTCCCATCGTAACGATGCCAAATAATGAAGTTAATGAAAAAGTAACAACTTCCTTGCCAAAATTCGCAAGATAAGTTGTAATTTGTAAAACCCCTTGTTGCAATTGTTTAATAGAAATCAACTCAGGAAACATCTCATGCAATTTAAACACTGAAACTTGAGCATTATTGAATACTGCAGGAATCTCAGTCACTAAGTTTACCATCTCATCCCAAAGTAGCGGCAACAACCACAAACAAGTTAATAATAACAAGACCATAAATAAAGAAAATACCAATGATACTGCTAATAAACGTGGACAATGCCATCGTTGCAACTTCTGCACCACTCCAGAAAGTAAATATGCTATAATTGCTCCAAAAATAATAGGAGTTAAAACTTGCCCCATTGTTTTAAAAATAATTATGGTAGTTATAAAAATAATTAAGAGAGCAACCGCCTCTGGATGAGATAAATACCGCCTAAACCAAGTTGACAAAACTTTATTCATACTTTATACACCAATTTATTATAAGTGCTCATTATATCCTAGCTTATAGGGAAATTTCATTAAAATTTATTCCCAGCGGCAAGCCGCGGGGACAAAGCAATGGGGGATTACCAAGGGGAGAGGCAAAGCTTATACCCTTGGACAAGCCCTGGGTTCATACCCAGGGCGCAGTCAAAAAATTAAATAAAGATTTATTTAAAATCAATAAGATGAATAACTTAAATCAACTATTAGTATTACTACTGGCATTGCCATGGATCCTTGTGGCCAAGGCAGAGGATCTCCCTGATTTAGGAGAACGTAGCGCAACATATATTTCTCCAAAAGCGGAAAAAAAATTGGGGAAGGAATTTATGAAAGAAGTGCGACTAAACGTGCCTATTTTAACCGATCCCATTATCAATGATTATATCCAAAATCTCGGCGACAAATTAGCTTCTAACGCAAATGCAAAAAACAGAAAATTTCATTTTTTTGTAGTCAACGACCCCACAATTAACGCCTTTGCTGGACCTGATGCCAATATTGGAGTCAACACCGGAACCATTACTGCTGTTGGTTCAGAAAGTGAATTGGCTGCGGTAATAGCTCATGAAATAGCCCACGTATCTCAACATCACATTGAACGCTTGATAAGAAATGCAAAAATTACATCTATGGCAGCTATGGCTGGCGCCCTTGCTGCCATTATCATTGGTTCAACTTCTAATGATCGCTCGCTCGGTAATATGGCCACTGGCACTGCCATGGCATCAATGGGCGGCGCCGCTCAACACATGATTAATTTTACTCGAGAACATGAAATTGAGGCAGACAATATAGGAATGCGAATTCTATATAAATCCGCTTTTGATCCGCTAGCCATGCCAAATTTTTTTGGACGAATGCAACGCTTATATTTTAACTATACGAGTGACGTGCCAAAGTTTTTGCTAACCCATCCAGTGACCAGTGATCGTATTGCAGAATCCAAAAATCGCGCTGATAAATTTCCCCATAAAGAAATTAAATCCTCAAAAGCCTTTAGTTTAATACGTATGCGAACACAAATCCTAACATCTAATAACTATCCATTAAACACCATAAAACAATTCCAGCCTAAATTGAACGCAAAACAACAAAACTCCGAAGAATTGCAATACGGGTATGCACTTGCCTTGTATCAAAACTTACAATTTACTCAAGCTGCAATCATAACTACCGATTTACAACAAAAATATCCACATGAGGTTTTGTTTAAAATGCTGGCTGCCCAATTAGCCACAGAAAATAAACAACTTGATCATGCCCTCAATTTATTAAAAAACGAACTTACTAACCACGCTACTTATTATCCATTAATAATTCAGTATGGACAGACATTAATTATAGCTAAGCAGTCCCAAATGGCGTGTGATTTTATTCGCGCAAAAATACGACTATATCCTAATAATAGCGGCCTATATCGCCTCCTTGCGGAAGCATATGCTCAAAATAATCAAATAGCCGATGCTTATCAGGCCAAAGCTAAAGCCTACGAAATTGATGGTTATGGTCGCCAAGCAGCCCTCCTATTACACCAAGCATTAAAAACTCCTAAGTTAAATACGACAGATCGTGCTATTATCAATGCTAGAATTGATCAACTTAAAGAAATCGATAAAGAAGAATAAAATTTTTAATATTATGGTAGCCACAGGCTTTAGCCTGCGTTGCCAAAAAACGCAGTTGGTAGCCGCAAGCTTTAGCTTGCGTTAAATCAAAACGCAGACTAAAGTCTGCAGCTACCGTTTGCGGCTACCAAACCTAGAATCCAATATACGAGGCTTATTATGACAGATTTTTTTTCCACATATGGATTATTTTTAGCCGAAGGCTTAACTATA
>MGXJ01000028.1:0-4832 GCA_001801345.1 Gammaproteobacteria bacterium RBG_16_37_9
CAACATCTCGATTTATCGGATGAGATGCGGCTGTAGTTCCGCCAATGCCTCTAGTTACTCCTCCTAATGTTAAAACCCCGCTGTTAACGCTAACACTTTTATAGCTCATGATTTCATCATCAATTTGTACGATACCGTTTACATTAGCAGTTGGCACAAAAAAGCCTTGATAAATTGCTGTGCCATTATTATGCGATGCAGCTGTAGTTCCAGCTACTCCACGGGTAACATTCATTAAAGTATTACCAGATTTGCTAGTATAAGAGATGTATTCTTGATCGATTTTAGCTGTGCCGCTTGAGCGGAAACTAGAGGCATTAGCCAAAGCGATAGCGTTTGAACTGGAGGTGATAGCAGAACTTAAAGTGCTGAATATGTCAGAATAATTTTTAAGATAAATTGTTGTGTCACCGACTCCAGCTGTTGCATTTAGCTCTGCACTATTTTTGCTATAGCAGCTATTGATGGTGTATTGGCCATTAATACCTGTTATTGATGCGTTGGTATATAGTGACGATCCGTTTATACCAACGCAGCTTACTTTGTTGACTATAATGTCACGCTTAGCAACTTGTAATCCTGAAGTTGCAAGATAAAAAGCAGAAGCAGCCTCAGCGGTATTTTCTGTGGATTTTGCTCCACCAGTAAACATTTCTAATGTAAGAGTGGCAACACTTGCAATGATTACAATAATAATAGCAGAGATGATTAGTAAATAGCCTAGATGAGTTTTATTTTTAAGTGGTTTCATATATATTCCGTAGTTATAATATGGTTAATAAAAATGTTCTTGATAGCATTTATCCCGCTATATTCCACGCATATACCGCTGTTTTTAAGTTAAAGTTGGCATTTTGGTTGACTATGTTAAGAGTAATAGTTATATAGCGGATGGAATTACCAACGGCTTGAGTAACGCCGTCAAAACCGTAATAAACAAAAGTAAGACCCTGAACATTATTGGCTAGTGGTTGAGTGGAAGTTGCTGATGAGTAAATTAACTGAGTGTTGTTAGTCCCACCGAGATTATAGGTTATAACCTCCTCACTAGTATTAGTAAAAGTAATACTGTTAGCATTTGCAGTCGTGATATTGGTAGCAGCGCGAATGTCTCTAGTAATACGATCAAGTGCAATTCTTCCTTGCCAGTCGGCATTAGTCAGATTTTGGCCAATGTAATAAATTTGAAATTCTTGGGAAAGAATCGTAGCGGCAATGGGAACCACAATGAGAGTGACTATGATAACGATAACCATCTCGATTAAAGTAAAACCGCGATTTTTGTTTTTTGATAGCATATATCAATAATCAGCAATTAATTGTGTAAGCACTGTTTTTGTTGATCCGGACGCTGTTGTGACTTCAATTTTTTTGAATGCTTGGGTGCCGGTAAAACCAGATACCGTGGCGCAACTTATTTTAATTGTTGTTGTAAAGTTGCTTGGTGTAATGTTGGTGCAAAAACTTGGCACAGTAGTGTAATCAGTAGCGCCAGGACAAGTTTGGGAATTGAAATTATATCCATTTAAATTACGTTGCCCCAAAAGATATCCCATGCACCCGTCTGCAGCGGCCGTAGCTACTGTTTGGTTGTGTGTAACCGGAGCATATTTAAGCGCAAAGGATATTGCGGTTCTGAGAATAGAAATGATTATAGCTAGAATAATAACAAATATTAATAATTCGATTAATGTGAATCCTTTGCTTTTAGTCATGTTGCAGTTCCTTGTGTTAGCAGGGAAGATTATATCATAGAGTTTAATGATTAATAAACAAAAAAGGTGTCAAGTCCTGATGGCTCCCCACATCTTTTTTGAAAAAAACTGGATAATAAAATCATAAATCCACTAGCCCGAAGGGCTCAAATATACAATAGCCCAGCCTAAAACTCGCGTTTTTTGCGAGTTGCAGGGCTGGGTATATTGCAAAAATCGCAAAAAGCTCCATAGGAGCGAAATAAAAATAATTCTTATTTTATGTTATGCATCACAATCGCATATTTCGCTCTTTCAGAGCTTGGATCGTTCTATGTCTCAAAACCCAGCCCCGCGCTCGCTTTGCTCGCTTGAGCTGGGCTGTTGTATATTTAGCTCCTTTGAAGCTTACTAATCGTAAACAATGCAAACCCTAGATTAATCTAAAACTTGTGGGGATCATTCAGGACTTGACACCTTAGCTAGATATGTTTCCAGTTGCCGGAGCTATGCTTATCGTTCTGGTTTGTCCCGAGTCATTTTGTAGGACTATAGTTGCTGCTGTTGTAAGAAGAGTTTCAGGCGAAGTATCAGTGTATGGAATTCCTTTACCATCAAAAATGATAGTGCTTGTGAAATTTGTTATCGTTCCAAAAGAGATGCCAGAGATCAATGTAGCGCTGTTATTGCCATTTGGTAATGGTTGATTAACGCCAGAACTATTTTGAATCGTATAACTTCTGCTTCCGGTGTTAATTACAAGACGGCAACGTTCGTTTTTGGCTATGGATAGATTTTGTGTATATCTGAGAGCATTAACTAGCAGGGAGGTTTGTGAGTCAAGGTCTGTTCTGGAAGAAGACCAATTAATAGAGGCACCTATTGCTAGGATACTCACAATAATCATCGTGATTATCAGTTCGGTTAAAGTAAAACCACAATTTTTTTTTGGTATTTCCATATATAGGACATTTTCTATTGTAAACAGAAACTGTATTATAACAGAAAAATTATATCGTTAGAATAATATTATTTCTAGAAGTAAACATACACCTTCGCAGTCACGGTGTTTTTGTGTCTGCCATCAATTGATGTAACATTAGTTGCGGTATCATTCCAGCCATAATTAATATCATGGCGATATTCAATGGCAAAAAGGGTGCACTTAAAATAAGCTAAGTCATACTCTGCAAAGAAAGTATTTTTTGGTAACCCAAGAGCTAAAGCTTGCCATGTTTGGCCGTATCCTATTGAAAAGTTATTTGGTTTACCAAAGATTTTAAATCCTACAGATCCTTCGACATTCAAAGCCAGAGGCTTGGCTCCTGCATTATTAAACATTAAATCTCTGGAATCAAAACGTCTGGCTGCGCCAACATACTCTGCTGATATTGCAAAAGGATCATATCCAACTTTTGCTCGCCCATCAATACCCCAAACACGAGAATGAATCGCTTCGTTATTTTTAAAAATTTTTTGCATACCATCAGTTTCGGCTATATTACCAATAATGCTTCCTTCAATATCAATCTTAAATTTTTCTATTTTATAGTTGTTACCCATGTGAAAACCAGTGTGACCTAAGAAACTGTTAGCGGAACCATTATTAACCCCTTTGGTTTCACCTGAAAAATTATAGAGTTGAACATTAAACGAATCTTTACTGCATCCCAAAATAACCATTCGATCTTTAAATCGTCCTAAAAGTTTTGTTGAAGGATCGGTAGCCATATTGCTACTGTATCTACCAAAAGGAGCATAAATCTGACCTATGGTCAAATATAAAGGAGATTTTTTTAATTGACCAACAGTCACAAAACCGCGGGCAATCCTTAATTTAGAATTACTTGCTCTTGTGTCGTCATTAGGTTTATCTTTATCATATGTGACGATGATAGCTGATGTTACCCATGGACCTGTTTCACCAATAAAATCCAATTGAGCTTCGTATAAATCAACGTCAAGTTTATTTTTTTTATTATACTCTTGCTTATAATCAATAATCCCCTCTAGAACGCCGCTTAAAGCAATGATTGGTCGCATTGGTATTTCAATATTATTTTTGATTGCACAATTATCTATTTTTTTTCGCAATTGTAGTAAAACTAAATCCTCATTAATCTTAGACAATGTTGTTAGCATCTTGGATTCATCTTCGTACTCATCCCCAGCAGCACGACGCACCCCAAAATATGGAGATGTAACAACTGCTGGACCATGAGCATACACTTCTACTGGTGAGTAATATTTATTCTTGTTATCGCCCTCGTATTCATCTATTTTCTGCATTTTCGCTGTTTTAGGGTGCGCCATATCAATTTGGCTTTGTAGTAACTTTACTTGTTTTTCTAAAGATTTAGTGCGGGCGTTTAAGTTGCTGACGCTTTCTTTTAAGGAGGATTTTTTATTGGTGACAGTAGCAAGAATAGAACCGCTAAAGCTGCTAAATAGGATAAAAATCAAAGCAATTAACGCAAATTTATTTTTCATCTTCACTACAGAGTTTTTAATATCCGCCAAGCAGTATAAATTAAGATGCTAAGAAAAAGAAGGAATTTTATTTCATATGGTTGTAATCCCTCCTGATGGGTGTCATCCTCGGGCGAAGACCCGAGGATCTCGACACTTCGTAGTAGATCCTCGTGTCAAGCACGGGGATGACAAAAAAGAATAATGTCATCCTCGGACAAGCGAAGCGCTGATCCGAGGATCTCAATATTACATAGTAGATCCTTGGGTCAAGCCCGAGGGTGACAAATGTACGCCCGAGGATCTACTGCGAAACACTAAAATCCTAGCGTTTATCCCAGGATTGACCACACAGCGCAAAAAATCCAAAATTTCAACATGACATATTTTGTCTATATAATGTCTAATAAACCACGAGGTACAATTTATATCGGTGTTACCAATAATCTTGTGCGTCGTGCCTATGAGCATAAAAATAGTGTGTTCCCTGGATTCACTAAAAAATATCGCCTAAAGATGCTGGTATTTTATGAAGTAACAAATGATATCTCGTGGGCAATTCAAAGAGAAAAAAATCTAAAACATTGGATTCGCGCGTGGAAAATTGATTTGATAGAAAAAATGAATCCTAAATGGCGCGATTTGTATGAGGATTTGGTTTGACGAGAT
>MGXJ01000028.1:4892-5111 GCA_001801345.1 Gammaproteobacteria bacterium RBG_16_37_9
TTATTCTTTTTTGTCACCCTCGTGCTTGACACGAGGGTCTAGTATTTTTACAAGGATGTTTTCAAATTTAATTGGAAAAAAAGCAAAAAAGTATGATAAAATAGCGGAGTATTGAATCTTTAAAATATGGAAAAGGAAAAATGGACAACAAAAACACTAAAAAAACCATTCTAGTAATCGAAGACAATCTTTTAAACATGAAGCTTGCTGGCGATTTGT
>MGXJ01000028.1:5142-5493 GCA_001801345.1 Gammaproteobacteria bacterium RBG_16_37_9
GTGATAAAAGCATATGATGGTAAAAGTGCATTTGAAATTCTTCAGCAAACAATACCAGATCTGATTGTCCTAGATTTACAGCTTCCTGATATCGATGGATTTGAAATTCTGAAAAAAATAAAGAGTGATGAAAGAACTAAAGCAGTTAAAGTTGTGATCATGACCGCACTTGTTATGAAAGAAGACGAAGAGCGGATAGCCGCATCTGGTTGTGATGCTTATATCCCCAAGCCAATTAATACTCGGGAGTTTGTGAAGATAATTAATGCGATTTTGCGGTAGCCGCAGGCTAAAGCCTGCGGCTACCAGATCAAATTATAATTGTTTTATAATGATAGGGAAAATCATGTG
>MGXJ01000028.1:5503-5674 GCA_001801345.1 Gammaproteobacteria bacterium RBG_16_37_9
CTAAAATGTTGGGTTATGTAGTTGCCTTGCTTGGGCTGTTATCTGGGGTTGGTTGGGTTTTAGGAATAGATTGGTTAAAAAACCTATTACCTCCAATGGTGACGGCAATTAGTTTTGTGCCAAGCGGTATCATCCTTGTTTTGGTAGCTAAAATAGCCGCTAAAGAGGACT
>MGXJ01000028.1:5711-16737 GCA_001801345.1 Gammaproteobacteria bacterium RBG_16_37_9
TCTACTGCTTCTGCTGGTTATGTCAACTCTATTTTTTTCCATAATTGTTGATGTTAATTTTGGTATTGTAGACATATTTGCTTGGGGGAGATCGAAGCAAATAGAAGAGATGAGACCTATCAAATTTTTATTTCCTTCCATTGCAACGATTATAGATTTTACTTTGGTCGCATCAGCAGGTTTATTTGGAGCAGCTAGCTTTTGTCGCAAAAAATCTTTTTTATTCGCAATTGGTATGTTTGTAGCAGTCATTGGCGCGTACGCTCTTATTGGGCATATCACAAACTTACCGTTGTTATACTATTATATTCCTGGCAAATACCCTCCGGTTTCAATTGGCACAGCCGCGCTTTTTGTTATTTGGGGTTTAGGGATGATGTTTTGTCAGTGGGGTAAAAATGGCACAAACTCAAAATAAATATCCGGCAAGAGCAACCATAGCCAGCAAGTTATTGATTGTTTTTATTTCATTTATTCTGATTCCAATGGTTTTTATCGGTTATGTGGAGTACATGTATGCAAATGGTGCCATAGTTGACGATCAAGTTTCAAAATTAAACGCAATTGCCAATCTAAAAGTTGAAAAAATTGTAACGTATTTTAAGCAAATAGATGCAAATATGGTGTTGGCGCAGGACTTTCTGATTATCAAAAAAAATATGCCCATGCTTATCGCTTATGCGCATGATAAAAGTAATCCCAGATACATAGCAGCAAAACAAGAACTCGATAGCCAGCTTAAACCTCTACAAAAGATCAACCGATATGACAATTTTATGTTGTTAACCACCAAAGGAGAATTTATCTACTCATCTAACCCAGAACATGATTTGGCGTATAAATCTGGTTTGGTTAAGAAGATGGCGGAAGATGTCTTAACAAAACCTAAGACGGGAATTTACCGCTCTTCGATTTTTCAGTACGGTAAGACAGCAAGAGATAGTGAGATAATGGCTGGATCCATAGTGTATGATGAATATGGTAACCAAATTGGAATTCTTATTGCTGAAGTTGGTATGGCGCATGTATATGAAGCTATCCAAGATACAAACGGTCTGGGCAAAACGGGAGAAACATTTATTGTAGAGAAACGAGGAAATGAGGCGATTTTACTGAGCCCTCTTCGCTTCGACAAAAATGCAGCCTTCACTAGGACGATTGATTTTGGAGACATGGGAGATATTGCTAGTCAAGATGTAGCAAGCGGACAATATGGAGTTATAGCCAAAGATTATCGCGATAAACAGACACTAACGGTTTGGCGTTATATCCCATTTATGAATTGGAGCCTAGTAGTGAAGATTGATGCCGATGAAGTTTTTGCAAAGGTTTATGTTTTTGAAGAATTGTTTTGGTTTTTAATTGCAATCACGTTACTAATTGGAATAGCCGTTGCTTTCATAATCGCTAAATGTATTGCAGGACCAATCTGTAAACTACAAAGAGGTGCAGAGATAATTGGCGGGGGCAATTTAGATTTTAGGGTTGGGATAGAAACGCGCGATGAGATTGGTCAACTTGCTTGCTCTTTTGATGATATGGTGGCTAACCTGAAAAAAAAGGACGAAGATCTAATAATAGCTAAGCAGAAAGCTGAAGCTTCAAGCCAAAGCAAAAGCGAGTTTCTTGCGATGATGTCACACGAACTTCGAACTCCACTAAATGCCATCATAGGTTTTTCTGAAATATTAGTAGACGAAGGTGTTGGGAAGCTTAACGAAAAGCAAAAAGAGTATGTTAAGGATGTGTTGGATAGCGGACAGCATTTGCTCTTATTGATCAATGATGTGTTAGATATCAAGAAAGTTGAAGCGGGGAAGATGGAGCTTCAACTGGTAGAAACCAATATTAAGTCCATAGTTGATAGTGGCATATTAATGATCAAAGAAAAAGCAGATAATCATCATATTGATATTGCCGAAAATGTTGATGAAAATATTGGGTGTGTCACGATAGATGAAGTAAGAATGAGACAAATTATGTACAATCTTTTATCTAATGCTGTTAAATTTACTCCAGATGGTGGAAAGATCGGGGTTGAAGCCAAAAAGATAGATAATCACGAAGTCTTGATTGCAGTTTGGGACACTGGAGTTGGAATTGAAGAAAAAGACAAGTCAAAAATTTTTGTTCCATTTAAGCAAATTGATGGGGAGTTAAGTCGAAAATATGCCGGAACAGGTTTGGGATTGACGTTAGTTAAAAAAATGGTTGAGCTACAAGGTGGTAGAATTTGGTTTGAAAGCGCTGGTAAAAATCAAGGATCGAAATTCTACTTTACTTTACCCACAAAACAAGAAGTGTGTCATATATAAATGGATAGTAAAAAGACTAAAAAAGTTATTCTGGTAATTGAAGATGATCCTTTAAACATGAAGCTTGTTGCTGATCTGCTAGAGGCTGCGGGTGGATTTGAAATAATAAAAGCATCTAATAGAAAAAGTGTATTTGAAATTCTTCAGCAAACAATACCAGATTTGATTATTCTAGATTTACAGCTTCCTGATATCGATGGATTTGAAATTATGAAAAGGCTAAAGAGTAATGAAATAACCAAAGCGATCAAAGTTGTGGCTATGACCTCGTCTATTACGCTAGAAGACGAAGAGCAAATGGCTGAATTTGGTTTTAACCGCTACATTCGTAAACCAATTAATACTCGTGAGTTTGTGAAAATAATTAATGGGGTTTTGTGAGGGGACGAATGCGGTGGACATGGCGGTAGCCGCAGGCTTTAGCCTGCGTTGCCTGGAAATGCAACGCGGTAGCCGCAAGCTTTAGCTTGCGTTGCTCGAAAACGCAGGCTAAAGCCTGCGGCTACCAGATCAAATTATAATTATTTTAGGATGATAGGAAAGATTATGTGGAAAACAAACGCAGCTAAGATATCTGGTTATATGGTTACATTACTTGGGCTGTTGTCTGTGATTGGTTGGGCTTTAGCGATTGACTGGCTAAAAATTCTATCTTCACGTATGGCTATACACGTAGGCCACATGGAATTTTTGGCTGCAATTTGTTTTGTATTGGCCGGTATCATGCTTGTTTTGTCGGCTAAAATAGTTACTGACGAAGACCGTTTTGGGATTATAGAAATTCTTCTTCCGATATTTTCTCTGCTGATTTTGCTGGTTATGTCAACTCTGCTTTTTTCTGTAATTATCGATATTTATTACCATATTACAGGAGAAGTAATAGAGGAGGTAATGATGCAGCCGATAATGGGAATGGGAATCGGAGCAATGACTGGATCAGTAGGGTTAACGTTTCCGCCGGTTGTAACGATGTTAAGTTTTGTATTGATCTCGCTTTCAGGCTTATTTATGATAATTGACTTTCAGAGCAAAGAAAGGGTTTTATTATTAATTAGCTGGTTTGTGATGATTATTGGTGTGTTTGCTTTGATTGGACACATCATAAACTACCCGATGATGTATTATCATTATGATTTATTTGGCAGAAGCTTTCCGCCTATGGCAGCTGACGCGGCTTTGCTGTTCGTTATTTGGGGTTTAGGGATGATATTTTGTTTAGGAGATAGAAATGCTCAACACTCAAATTAAAAGTCCAGTAAAACGACTGTCCATCATCAACAAATTACTGATTGTTTTTGTTGCATTTATTTTAATTCCGATGGCTTATTTTAATTATGTGGAATTAATCTACATGCACCATCTTTTATTTAAATCTCAGCTATCAAAACTAAATGCAATTGCCGAATTAAAAGCTGGTCAAATCGAAATGTATTTTAAGCATATGGATTTGAATGTGGTAGCAGCGAAAGATTTTTTGAATGTCAAAAAAAACATGCCTATTCTTATCGCCTATAACAATGATAAAAATAATCCAAAATACATAGCAGCAAAACATGCACTAGATAATCAGCTTATAACTTTTCAAAAGACTAACCTGTATGATGATTTTATGTTATTAACTACTGAAGGAGAATTAGTTTACATATCTAATCCCAATCATAATTTCGAGTATAAACCTAGTTGGGCTAAGAGGATGGCTGAGGATATTTTGACAAAGTCCAAAAATGGAATTTACCACCCTGAGGTTTTTCAGTACAGTGAAGAAGCAAAAGATAGCGGAATAATAGCAGGGGCAATAGTGCATGATGAACAGGGTAAAGAAATTGGTGTTATTGTTATTGAAACGAATATGTTTCATATATATCCAGTTATACTAGACGAGGTCAATTTTGGTAAAACGGGAGAAACATTTATTGTGGAGAAACAGGGAAATACTGGACTGGTGCTAAATCCACTTCGCTTTGATAAAAATGCGGCTTTCAATATGAGAATCGATCTTGAAAAATTGGAAAATGCACCTGGTAAGGACGTGAAGATTGGGCGACAAGGAGTGGCATATACTGATTATCGTAATATCCAGACAGTATTGGTTTGGCGTCACATTAATGTTCCATCTATAAATTGGGACGTGGTTGTCAAGCTTGATGTTAAGGAAATTTTTGAATCGGATCTTGGTTTTGAGGACTTGTTTTGGGTTTTAGTCGGTGTTACGTTATTAGTTGGAGTGTTGGTTGCTTTTGCGATCGCTAAAAGCATCGCAGGACCAATCGATAAACTACGAAAGGGAGCGGAGATAGTTGGTGGAGGCAATTTAGACTATAAAGTTGGAACAAAAGTGCAAGATGAGGTTGGTGATCTTTCTCGCACGTTTGACGCTATGGTGAGTAACCTGAAGAAAAAGAACGAAGATCTAACAATAGCCAAACAGAAAGCTGAAGAATTAAGTCAGGCTAAAAGCGATTTTCTTGCGATGATGTCACACGAGCTTCGTACTCCACTAAATGCAATTATCGGTTTTTCTGAAATATTAGTAGATGAAGGTGTCGGAAAGCTTAACGAAAAGCAAAAAGAGTACGTTACTGATGTATTGAATAGCGGACATCATTTGCTCTCATTGATCAATAATGTGTTAGATGTTAAGAGAATTGAATCGGGGAGGATGGTGCTTAGACTAAAAGAAAGCGATGTTAAGTCCATGGTTGATAGCAGTATGTTAATGGTCAAAGAAAAAGCAGATAAACATAATATTGAGCTCATTGAGAATATTGAAGAAAATATTGGAAGTTTCATGATAGATGAAGTGAGAATAAAGCAAATCATGTATAATCTTTTATCTAATGCGGTTAAATTTACTCCAGATGGTGGAAAAGTCGGGATTGATGTTGAAAAAATAGGTAATGTTGAGATCTTGGTTACGGTTTGGGACACTGGAATTGGCATTGAAGAAAAAGACAGGGAAAAAATATTTGCCGCATTTAAGCAAATTGATAGTGAGTTAAATCGAAAATATGAGGGAACAGGTTTGGGGTTGACGTTATCTAAAAAAATAATTGAATTACATGGCGGCAAAATTTGGTTTGAGAGTGAGGGTAAAAATAAAGGTTCGAAATTCAGTTTTACTATACCCATAAAACAAAAAGGGAACCATGTGTAGGATGGTAGCCGCAGAGGTTTTAGCCTGTGTTTTCGGGGCAGCGCAGGCTAAAGCCTGCGGCTACCGCATGATCAGTACAACCGATTCTTAAATTTTATTTTATTTCTTAAAGGGTGGGGTAAGATGAGTACACAAGAAAGGGTTAAAGTTTTAATTGTCGATGATGTCGAGGTTAACGTTAAGCTTTTGGAAGCGTATCTTGCGAAATTTAATTTTATTATTTTAAAAGCATATGGTGGCAATGAGGCGTTAAAACTTGCCAGAGAAGAACGGCCGAATTTGATTTTATTGGATGTCATGATGCCAGATTTAGATGGTTTTAAAGTATGTGAAACGTTGAGAAGCGACCCCTCTTTTGCTTCTGTTCCTATTGTAATGGTTACAGCTAAAAACGAAGATGTAAGCATTGTCCAATCTTTAGAAAAGGGAGCTGATGATTACATTATTAAACCGGTAAATAGTAAGGATTTATCGGAAAAAGTTACTTCGTTGCTTGCTAAGGCCAAAATAGGCGATCTTCCTAGTCAGTATTATCGGCAGACGCAGGAAGCACGAGAAAAAGGTGAGATGTCGAAGATGAGGGATTACAGTCGTTTGCTTAATTTGGAAAAAGAAGATACAAAATGAGAACCAGAATCACCTCATTAAAACTTTACGATAAATAATTATGGTCAAAAATAGTTCTTGTTGGTAGCCGCAGGCTTATATAAACTAACATCATTTTAATGGGGTAACCCTGACATGAGAACGGATATCGATGTTTTACTACGCACATTAGTGATTAGAAAAGCTTCTGATCTTCATTTTCAGGCAGGAAGTAGTCCAGTTTTTCGTATTAATGGCGAGCTGTTTTTTTCTGATATTAAACCAATGACTGCAGAGGAGGTAGAAGAATACGCGTATTCTGTTTTATCTGATGTTAGAAAAGAACAATTCAACAAAAATAACTACATTGATTTTTCCTATGTCGTGCCATCGATTGCCCGTTTTAGAGTAAATATTTATCGACAACAGGGAAATGTAGGCATTGCCGCACGAGTTATTCCTTTCGAAATTCCTAGCATTGAAGATCTTGGGTTGCCCTCTATCGTTAAGGATTTAGCATCAAAGCCCAATGGTTTGGTTATATTTGCTGGCCCATGTGGCTGTGGGAAAACCACTAGTTTGGCGGCGATAGTAAATTATATAAACACTAATTTTAAAAAACATATTATAACCATAGAAGATCCCATAGAATTTACACACCATAATGCATCTAGTGTGCTTAATCAGCGGGAAGTTGGTGTAGATACGGAATCATTTGCTATAGCTCTTAAAAATGCGCTCAGAGAAGATCCGAACATTATCTTGGTTGGTGAGATGAGAGATTTAGATACTATTTCTAATGCTATGACAGCAGCTGAAACTGGGCATCTGGTATTTACTACCTTACATACTTCTGATGCAGCGCAAACAATCGACAGGATAGTTGACGTTTTTCCTGCACATCAGCAAATGCAAATTCGTATTCAGCTTGGCGCTGTCTTAAAAGGTATTATTGTTCAGTCTCTATTACGCAAAGCAAATGGTAGCGGTCGAGTTGCTGCTTTTGAAATAATGACTATGACTTCAGGAGCAAAAAGCTTAATAAAAGATGGGAAAACTAATCAAATATATTCACTGCTCCAAACTGGTCGTCAACATGGAATGCAAACTCTAGAAAGTTCTTTGGTGGAGCTTTGCAAAAATGGAATGGTTTCTGTTGAAGAGGCAAAAGCCAAAGTTAATGATTTGCAGGCTTTTGAGCATTTATTAGAAGGGCATTAAGGGAGTGTTGCAATCCGAACTTTCGTGTCATCCTCGGGCGTAGACCCGAGGATGACAGTAGAAGAGCGCTCGGATTGCAACACTCCCGGAGTACGAAACAAACATAAAAATTGTGAGGGATTATGTGGAAAACAAAAGCGGCAAAAATAGCGGGCTATGTAGTTATGCTGTCTGGATTACTAGTCATAATCGGCTGGGTATTTGGCATTGATTGGTTAAAAACCACGTCACCAAATATGATTTCCATGAAATTTTTGACTGCAATTAGCTTTGTGCTAAGCGGTATTATACTAGTTCTGATCGTTAAATCCTCTGCCAGCGAAGATTCTACTGGGCTTGCGGCTCTCGTTCTTCCGATGCTTTCTCTAATGGTAATGCTAATTATGGCAACCATATTTTTTTCGGTGTTAGTTGGGTTTGACTTAGGTTTTGTAAATATGCTTATCAGGGAGAAGCAGGGGGCAATAGGGACGGTATACTCGGTCTATCCTGGGTTGCCATCTATTGCAACGATGGTAGCTTTCTTTTTTATTGCACTAGCAGGCCTACTTGAGCCGATTACCTACTGTTGCAAAAAAAACTATTCAGTATTGATTGGCATGCTTGTGATGATTATTGGTGCAGTTGCTTTGGTTGGTTATATCGTGGGTATTCCGATACTATTCTATTATGTCCCGGGTAAATCCTCTGCTATTGCAATCAGCACCGCTTTGCTTTTCGTTATTTGGGGGATGGGGATCTTACTTTGTTATGATGATAGAGATGACAAAAACTCAAAATAAATACCAAGTAAAAATAACTATATTCAGCAAACTGTTAATAGGGTTTACTTTACTTATTTTGATCCCTATACTTTTTATTAGTTATATATCATTTGTGTCTGCAAGGGATAATTTAACTAAGGCGCAAATGTCAAAACTAGATGCAATTGCCGATCTAAAAGTTGATAAAATCGTATCGTATTTTAAGCGTATAGATGCAGATATGGTAGTGGTGCAGAGCTTTTGGAATATCAAAAAAAACTTGCCCATAGTTAGCGCCTACTTGCACGATCAAACCAACCCCCAATACATGACAGCCAAACAAGCTTTAGACAATCAATTTAAAATTTTTCAAAAAGTTAACAACCAGTATAACAATATTGTGTTGCTAAATATCCAGGGAGAATTGGTTTACGAATTTAGTCATTTGCGCGATCATGAGGCTGATTGGGTTAAAGAACGGGAGAACATTCTCATAAAGTCAAAGGATGGAATATATCGTTCACCGGTTTTTCAATATAGTGGAACGATAAAAAAGTATGGGATGATGATTGCTGCTCCAGCGTATGATGAATATGGAAAACCCATTGCCATTATTGTTATTGAAATTGACATGACGCCGATATATGAATCTATTCAAGATGCAACTGGTTTGGGTGCCACTGGCGAGACTCTAATTGTAGAAAAACGGGAAAAAGAAATACTCTATCTGAATCCGCTTCGCCATGATGAAGTAGCTTCTCTTAAAAAAGCCATTGAATTAGATGACACAGATGGAGTTGTTTCTTGGTATACTGTGATAGGACAGAATGGAGATGGAGTAATCACCGATTATCGGGCTAAACAAACACTAGCGGCTTGGCGCTATATCCCGTTTTTGAATTGGAGTCTTGTGGTAAAAATTGATACCGATGAAACTTTGGCAACTGTTTATGTTTTTGAGCGGTTCCTTTGGTTTTTAATTGCGATCATACTATCGTGTGGAATACTGGCTGCTTTTACGGTGGCCAAGAGCATTGCAGATCCGATCCATAAACTGCATAAGGGAACGGAGATAATTGGTAGTGGCAACTTGGATTATAGAGTTGGGACAGAAACACCAGATGAGATTGGTCAGCTATCTCGCTCTTTTGATGAGATGGTGGTTAATCTAAAAAAAATAACTACTTCACGTGATGATTTAAACCAAGCGCTTAGAGAACGCGAAGAATTTGAGAAAAAGTTAATAGTAGCTAATAAGGTAATTGAATCTGCAAACAAGGCTAAAAGCGAATTTCTTTCGGTGATGTCGCATGAGCTTCGAACTCCACTGAATGCTGTTATTGGTTTTTCTGAAGTGCTAATAGATGGGAATTATGGAGCGCTTAATGAAAAACAGAAAGAGTATATCATTGATATATTGACTAGTGGGCGGCATTTGCTTTCATTGATTAATGATGTGCTGGATATTTCCAAAGTTGAAGCTGGCAAGATGGAATTTAAGTTGGAAGAAGTTAATGTAAAGTTTGTAGTTGATAGCAGTTTGCTAATGATAAAAGAAAAAGCCAAAGCTCATAATATTGAGCTTATTGAAAATATTAGCGAAAACATTGGAAACGTCATGGCGGATGAAAAAAGAATGAAGCAAATTATGTATAACTTGCTTTCTAATGCGATCAAATTCACTCCAGATGGAGGGAAGATCGGAGTTGAGGTTGAAAAAAACAATAATAATGAAATTTTGTTTGTAGTTTGGGATACTGGAATTGGTATTGAAGAAAAAGATAAGTCGAAGATTTTTGCCGAATTCAAACAAATTGATAGCGAGTTAAGTCGAAAACATATTGGAACAGGGCTTGGGTTATCACTTACCAAAAAATTAATTGAGCTCCATGGCGGCAAAATTTGGTTTGAAAGCGCAGGGAAGGATAAAGGAACTAAGTTTAGTTTTACTTTGCCTATTGCTGGAAAGGTTTCGTAAGTATAAGAGCCTCTGCGAAACATAAAATATGAGGTCCACAAAATCGCACTCGCTGCTTTTGAATTGTGTTAACAGGGTCTCAAAAGGTCTAGTATTTGGTGATGGTGCCCCGGAGAGGATTTGAACCTCCGACCTGTCCCTTAGGAGGGGACTGCGCTATCCATCTGTGCCACCGGGGCTTACTTCTACGAAAGCTGGGTGTTGCAATCCGAAAATTTTGGAACGAATTCCCCTTATCTTGAGAATCCTTGCGCCCTCCTGCTGTCATCATTCGTGTCAAGCGTCCTCTGGCAAAGACCAGAGGAATGCAGGCTCTCGCGCTCTCCTACTGTCATCCTCGGGTCTACGCCCGAGGATGACATAAGACCCTTTTTTGGGTCTGATCCCTTTCTTCGATGACGAACTTTATCTTATGTTGATACCTCTGCTATCAACTTTTCAGTTAGCTCTATTGGTAAGCCTATAATGCTTTCTATAGTGCCGTCAATTTTTAAAACATATTTTTGAAGAACTGGATCGTCGATATAAAATCCGCCAGCACATGTTAACACACGCTCTTGATTTGCTAATTGTTTAATAATTTCTTTTGGTATTGTGTGAAACCAGATGGTAGCTATATCGATACCATGTTTCTGTTTTTTATTTATGGTATTTGTAGCTAAGATGGCGGTTACTGTTTTTGCTGGATATTTAATGTAAAGGCGTAAAAATTTTTCTGCTTCTTTTTTGTCTTTGGGTTTTTCTATGATTTTATTATTACAGTAAACTACTGTATCAGTGGTAATCAATATCGATGGTTTTTTGATTTTAGGAAGGAGCACAGATGCTTTGGCATAAGCGATGTCTACCACTAATTTTTTAGGATTTTTATTACGAATTGATTTTTCATCTATGTTAGGATCCATTACAGTAAACCTATAACCCATTTGAGTAAGAATTTTTTTTCTGCCTGGGGATCTTGAGCCTAGGATGACATTCATTTTGTGCCCTTTGCTAATTGAATTTATACTTTGTCGCCTGCGCTACTCGC
>MGXJ01000028.1:16760-22384 GCA_001801345.1 Gammaproteobacteria bacterium RBG_16_37_9
CGCGTCTAAATTCAATTATCAAAGGGCACAGAACCCATTATAGAATTCTTTGCTAATTGAATTTATACCTCATATTTTTATTCTTTAAAATGGAGCCGAGGAGGATCGAACTCCCGACCTCTGCATTGCGAACGCAGCGCTCTACCAACTGAGCTACAGCCCCATAAATCGTTATACTGTCATCCTCGGACAAGCGAAGCGCAGATCCGAGGATCTTATAACCTCTTGCTAGATCCTCGTGTCAAGCACGAGGATGACATCTTAAACATTTTTGCTACGGTTTCAACAGTAAATATTATCTAAACAAAGCACAATCTCTGAAAGAAAGGGGTCAGGCCTCTTTTTGGGTATGACCCCCTTTCTTTATCGCAAGCTAAAGCTTGCGGCTACCGCAATATTTTATAATTCCAATTGCCATTTTTGTGATAATATAACCATTTGAAAATTAAAAGAATATTTTTTATGTTTAAACCTTCTCTTTTTCTGAGAAACTGTTATTTTATAGCCTAGTTAGTTAGATTGTCGAATGTCATGAAACTAAAAAAAATAACATTGTCGGGTTTTAAATCATTTGTTGATCCAACCACAATCCAATTACAAAGTAATTTAACCGGAGTGGTTGGTCCCAATGGTTGCGGTAAATCAAATATCATCGACGCTATTCGCTGGGTTATGGGCGAAATTTCAGCTAAGCAGTTGCGCGGTGAATCCATGAGCGATGTTATTTTTAATGGCTCATCGACGCGCAAGCCAGTTGGTCAAGCAGCAGTAGAATTAGTTTTTGATAATAGTGATGCCAGCCTTGGCGGTGAATACGCTAAATACAGCGAAATTTCAATTCGCAGAGAAGTCAATCGCGATGGTTTTTCCGATTATTTTTTAAATAATACCAGCTGTCGGCGTAAAGATATTACGAATGTTTTTCTTGGCACCGGTCTTGGTCCAAACAGCTATGCTATTATCGAACAAGGAATGATTTCTCAATTTATTGAAGCAAAACCAGATGAATTGCGCATAGTAATAGAAGAGGCAGCAGGAATATCAAAATATAAAGAGCGACGCCGAGAAACTGAAAATCGCATAAAACATACCAAAGAAAATCTCTCTAGACTCAATGACATACTAGAGGAACTTAATAAACAACTTAAACATCTAAAAACCCAAGCAAATGCAGCAGAACGCTATAGAAAACTAAAGCAAGAAGAGCGCTTAACTAAAGCCGAGTTGCATACATTACACTGGCGAGAAATTAATAAAAAACTGTTGGCACAAGAAAGTGCTATTAAAAATGAAGAGATTTTGCTAGAAAACAAAAACACAGAATTACATGTCTTTAACGCTAAAATTTCTCAGTTGCGCCAGCAGCATAATATTGATATCGAAAAATTTAATGAAGTGCAAGGTAGGTATTATCGTATTGGTGCTAATATTGCCCGTTTAGAACAACAAATTCAACACGCCAAAGAGCGGCACGAACAGTTAACCAATGATTTGGCACAGATTAACCAGGTTTGGCAAGAAACCGCTTCTCACCAAACTGCAGATCAAAATCAGATTGAATTACTTACTGCAGATAAAACTAAACTCGAAATTGAAGCTACGGAAATACAAACAGTAGTTGCAAAGGCGCAGCAAGAATTGCAGGATGCCCAGCAGCAGATGCAATTATGGCAAAATAGTTGGGACGATTTTAATACGAGTAGCTCTAAGATTTTACAGTTGCTTGAAGTTGAGCAGACGCGGATTAATCATTTAGAGTTAAGGGTAGGTGAAGAGACGCAAAACTTAGAAAAATTTAGATCGGAGTTGGCTGGCCTAGATTTTATTGTGTTGAATGCAGAAGTTGATAGATTAAATAATTTATTTATCAATTTAAAAGATGATCGCGAAAAGCTGCATGCAAGTGTTGTAGTTAAGCAGCAGCAAATTACTTCGCAAAGAGAAGCTAACAATAAACTTTCTAGTGAGCTTGATCAAACCCGCAATAAACTACAAGCTTTGGTAGGTCGCAAAGCTTCGCTTGAAGCGTTACAACAAGCTGCGCTTGGTAAAAATGATGCTATTTTAGTTGATTGGTTAAAACAACATAATCTTGAGCAAAAACCACGTTTAGCTGAAAAACTGCAAGTTGTTGCAGGTTGGGAAACTGCAGTTGAAACTGTTCTTGGAGTTTATCTTGAAGCAGTATGTGTTGATGGAATATTGAACATCGTTACGGCAGTCAAAAGCCTAACTCATGGTAGTTTAACTTTATTTGATCCGAGTTTATCTGGCAAAGATAATCAAAAATTTGATAGCACAACTTTGGCTAGCAAAATTACTTCAGATTTATCTCTTGATAATTTGTTGCATGGAATTTATGTCGCGGAAAATATAACTGAAGCTTTAGTGATGCAGTCCAAATTAAATGCTAAGGAATCCATTATTACAAAAGATGGTATTTGGTTTGGATCTGGGTGGTTACGAGTTGCCTATGACACTAACAACCAAAAGGCTGGTATTTTGCAGCGTGAGCGAGAATTACAAGAAATAAACACCAATATTACCCAGAAACAGAGCCACTGCTTCATGCAGGAACAGGAATTAGAACAGAAGCAGAATGTTCTAATAGATTTGGAGCAGGAACACCAAAAATTACAGCAAGAATTACATGCATTGACAGCAAAATATAGCGATGTGCAAAGTCAAGCCACCGCTAAACAAACATATTTACAGCATATCGAAGAGCGAGCGCAAGTTCTTAAAAATGAAATTGAAATTCATGAGAAGAATTTATGCAGTGAACGTGGACAATTGGATGAAGCTTTAACAAAACGAGATGAGGCGGTTAGACAAAAATCTGCCAATGATTCTCAGCGCCAAACTTTAGTGCAAGATCGTGAGCAAGTGCAGCAAAAATTAGTAACGGTTCGTGAACATACGCAACAAGTTCAGCAAGACGCCAGTAATTTTGCAATGCGATTACAATTGATCCAAACTCAAGTGGATCATTTGGCACAAAATTTAGAGCGTGCTAATAAGCAATTAGACAGTTTAAAAGAGCGACAGATTGGTATAGAGAAATCTATAGTTGAAGCCCAAGCGCCACTACCTAGTTTAGAAAAGGAGCTGCAATTAGAGTTAGAGCAGCGTTTATTGGCAGAAACCGATTTAACTTCGGCCAAACAAAAAATAACCAGTATTGAGCAGGAATTGCGAGAATTAGAACAGAAACACTCTGAGTGCCAAGAAACTAATGAGCAGATTCGAATATCTTTAGAAAGATCGCGAACAGAACGAGAGGGGTTACAGGTTCGTAGTGTTACCTACAAAGAACAAGTGGCTGAATTAGAGTTACAGTTAGATGATTTAAACACTACTATTCCTGAGGATGCTGTAATTTCCGCAAGCGAAGAAAAATTAACGCACTTGATGTCAAGAATAGAGCGCCTTGGTTTGATTAATCTTGCGGCAATCGAGGAATTTGAAAAATTACAAGAGCGTAAAAATTATTTAGATGCCCAAAATCAGGATTTAGTTGGGGCGTTAAATACCCTTGAAGAAGTTATTCGTAAAATTGATCACGATACTAAAGAGCGGTTTAAAGATGCCTACGACAGTATTAATCAAAGATTCCAAGAGTTGTTCCCGCATATTTTTAATGGTGGTAAAGCATATTTGGAGCAGACGGCTGATAATCTATTAGAAACAGGAGTAGTAATTATGGCTCAGCCTCCAGGCAAGCGAAATTCTAATATCCATTTATTGTCTGGTGGTGAAAAGGCTTTAACTGCGATCGCTTTAGTTTTTTCGATTTTTCACCTAAATCCAGCACCATTTTGTATGCTTGATGAAGTAGACGCGCCTCTTGATGATGTAAATGTAACGCGGTTTTGTAATTTAGTTAAAGAGATGAGCAAAACTATACAATTTATTTTTGTCACCCATAATAAATTAACGATGGAAATATCCGAGCAGTTGCTTGGGATTACCATGCAAGAGGCTGGAGTATCACGAATCGTTGCAGTTGATATTGATACTGCTATTTCACTAGCTGGGGCGGAGGTATAATTAGTTGATTTTTGTGATGACGGTGGGTTTATAGCAAGCAAATCGTCATTGCGAGCCGTAGGCACGAGCGTTTTAATTGGCGGCACAGCACTTTCGTGCTGAAGGCGAAGCAAACCAGTGACGATTTTGGATAATAGAGTGTTTTTAACTACTTTTTTTATGATTATCCAGCATCGTTTCTGGGTTGCCACGCTGTTGGCGCGAAAGAACAGTGATATTAATTAGTTAGTTGGCGCCAACAGCTCGCAATGACGACTTATGTTGTTGCTGTTGCTATCGTAATACATCGTTTTTTGATTTATAGGAGTCACCATGGGAACAATATTTTTTTATTTAATAATAGTATTAATTTTAGTGGCAGTTATATCACTGTTTATTTACAAACGTCGCCAAATAAAAGCGCGTCGCATTAAAAGGCAAATGCCCCTGGTTAATTTTGATACTCCATGTTTTACCAAGGTTAATAAATGGGAAGAGGATTCCCAATCTTTTAACGCTAGAATTCAATCCCCTTACGATCCTAATCTTATAGTGTTACAGCTTAATGCTTTTTCTGGGAAGCCATATATGGGTTATGAATTGCACCAAGCTTTATTGTCTTCCGGACTGCGTTTTGGTGAAATGAATATTTTTCACCGATATGATGATAGTGGCAAAGGGAATGTTTTGTTTAGTCTTGCAGCAGCCACCCCCAGTGGCGCATTTGCAATAGAAGATATGGGTGCTTTTAAGTGCGGTGGTTTGTTGATATTTATGCGCCTTGATGCAAAGCAAAAAAAATTGATGAGCAGTTTTGATTTGATGTTGGATACAGCACGTCAACTAACAGAAGAGTTAGGTGGTGAGATCTATGATGATTTGCAACAATCAATTAATGCTGAAGTAATTAAAAGATTGCGAGAAAAAATTTGCACTATAGAAACTCATAATTTATATGCTTCTGATTTGTTGGATAACCTTGATTAGATTGATTGTTGAGGTCCTCGGGTCTGCGCTTCGCTTGCCCGAGGGCCTGCCCTCGTGTTTAACACGAGGGATGACAAAAAAATAATAATGTCATCCTCGCGCTTGACGCGAGGATCTAGTGTAGAATGTCGAGATCCTCGGGTCTTCGCCCGAGGATGACAAGAGTGGGCGATGACCCTCGTGTCAAGCGTCCCTCGTGTTTAACACGAGGGATGACATCTGGATTCAAATCAAATGACGACAACTAAAAAACATGACGAAAAGCGTATTTCTGAGCTTAAAGAATTGCTCAATGATTATAGCTATTATTACTATGTTCTTGATCAGCCAAAAGTTCCCGATATTGAATATGACCGATTGTTTAGTGAGTTACAGGATTTAGAAGCAAAACACCCAGAATTAATTACCGCAGACTCGCCTACGCAAAGAGTTGGATCACGTCCAGCGAAATATTTTCAACAAATCCATCATGTGGTATCAATGTTATCTCTTGATAATGCTTTTACTGATGAGGATGTATTGGATTTTGACCGTCGAATTCACGAGCGTTTAAAACTAGAAGAAACTGAAGAAATTGAGTATGTATGTGAGCCTAAAATTGATGGAGT
>MGXJ01000028.1:22392-28131 GCA_001801345.1 Gammaproteobacteria bacterium RBG_16_37_9
ATCTAGTGTATGAGCATGGAGTTTTAACTAAAGCGGCTACTCGTGGTGATGGTGTTATCGGTGAAGACATTTTACAAAACATACGCACTATTCATAGTATTCCACTGGTGTTGCGTGGGCATAATTTTCCTAGTTTATTAGAAGTTCGCGGCGAAGTTTATATGTCACTTAAAAACTTTGAGGAATTCAATGCTGGCGCTAGCAAACTTGGCGGTAAACTCTTCGTTAATCCTCGTAATGCCGCTGCCGGTAGTTTACGTCAACTTAATCCTAAGATAACCGCAGGAAGGTCTTTAGATATTTTTTGTTATGCTATTGGCGCGTTAAAAGATGGAGTATTGCCAGAAAGGCAGATTGAAGTTTTAAGTAATCTCACGGAGTTAGGTTTTAAAATTAATCCAGAAGTGAAAGTTGTTAAAGGCATAAAAAATTGTCTTGATTATTACCGATCTATTAATAGCAAAAGAGATGGGTTGGCATATGAAATAGATGGAGTAGTCTATAAAGTTAACAATTTAAGTCAACAACATGAACTAGGATTTGTTACACGTGCTCCGCGCTTTGCAATTGCTCATAAATTTCAGGCTCAAGAAGAGTTAACGAAGGTTATAAACATAGAATTTCAGGTTGGGCGCACAGGAATTTTAACTCCGGTTGCTAGGCTTGAACCGATTTTTGTTGGTGGAGTTACTGTAAGTAATGCTACCTTACACAATATTGAAGAAGTTTGGCGCAAAGATATCCGTATTGGTGACACCGTGATTGTGCGTCGGGCTGGTGATGTTATTCCAGAAATTGTATCGGTAATAAAGGAGCGCCGTCCTATACATACGAAGATTGTGGCGTTACCTAAATATTGTCCAATATGTGGTTCAGAGGTAGTAAAAAGCTCTAACGAAGTTGCGGTTCGCTGTAGTGGGTATTTATTTTGCAGAGCTCAACTAAAAGAATCGATAAAACACTTTGCTTCACGTGGAGCTTTAAATATAAAAGGATTAGGTGAGAGTTTAATAGACAAGTTGGTTGATGTTGGTGCGGTGAAAAATGTAGCTGATCTTTATTTTTTATCTAAAGAAAAAATCATTGTTTTAGAACGCCAAGGCGAACAGTCGGCAGAAAATTTGCTGCAAGCGATTGCTAGGAGTAAGATTACAACGCTTGGTAAATTCATTTATGCTTTAGGGATTCGCGAAGTAGGTGAGGTTACAGCACAAAGTTTAGCAGAGCATTTCGGTGATTTATCTAAAATAATGCAGGCAAGTGAAAGTGATCTTGAGGGAGTGACAGATATTGGTCCAGCGGTGGCAAGCCAAATAGTTGCTTTTTTTCATGAGAAACGTAATCGAGATCTGATTGAAAATTTACTTAAAGCTGGCATCAAGTGGCCAAAGCTTGAGCCCTCTTTTAAAAAACCACTTGCTGGGAAAACTTTTGTGCTAACTGGAACTTTAACTGCTATGAGTCGTGAAGAGGCCAAGGAAAAACTTCTTAACCTCGGCGCTAAAGTTAGCGAAAGTGTTTCTAAAAATACTAGCTATGTTGTTATTGGAGATAATCCAGGTTCAAAATTAGATAAAGCCAAAAAGCTGGGTGTAGAATTGATCGATGAGAAGCGGTTGTTGGAGATGATGATGTCGGAGTGAGATTCATCATCGCTACACTCTCTCGGGCAAGAACTTGAGGAGAATAACAAAAAAGGTTGTCATCTTCCTCGGGTCCTTGCCCAAGAGCTTGCCCTCGTGCTCGATACGAGGGACGCTTGACACGAGGGTTATCGCCCACCCTTGTCATCCTCGCGTCAAGCGCGAGGATGACACATAAAAGAGCGCGAGAGCCTGCATTCCTCTGGTCTTCGCCCGAGTATGACAGTAGCGAGGAGATATTCAGGTCTTTGCTCAATGAGGATATCAAAAGACAACACTTTTAATTATTTATCACGGAGTTAAAAATGGAAATTCAATTTTTAGGTGCTACAAAAACTGTAACTGGTTCTAAATATTTATTGAAAGCTGATAAAAAAGTTTTAGTTGATTGCGGATTATTTCAAGGATTAAAAGAATTACGTTTGCGTAATTGGGATAGTTTCCCAGTAGCGCCAGCAACTATCGATGCGGTGGTGTTAACCCATGCTCATTTAGATCATACCGGTTATTTGCCGCTTTTAGTAAAAAATGGGTTTCGCGGAAAAATTTATGGAACCCATCTTACTGTTGAGTTATGCAAAATATTGTTATTAGATAGCGGCCATCTGCAAGAAGAAGAAGCAAATCGCGCTAATAAACATGGATATTCAAAACACAAACCAGCTATGCCGCTTTATACCCGCGCTGATGCCGAGGCGTTGTTTCCACAGTTACAAGCAGTTTCTTTCCATCAGGATTTCAACATTGGTGATTTGGGTTTTCGATTTAACCGCGCAGGTCATATTCTTGGAGCTGGGAGTTTGATAGCTAAGCATCAAAATACTTCAATTATATTTTCTGGTGATTTGGGTCGTGATACTGATCCTTGTGTTTTGCCACCAGAAGATAATTTGGGCGCAGATTATTTAGTTATTGAATCAACTTATGGGGATCGTTTACATGAAAAGATTGATTCTAAAGAAAGCTTGAGAGTCGTGGTTAATCGTGTTTTTGAGCGTGGTGGCACCGTAATTATTCCTGCTTTTGCTGTAGGCAGAACCCAAACCATATTGTATGACATATATATCTTAAAACAGGAAGGAAAAATCCCTAATATTCCAATTTTTTTAGACAGTCCTATGGCGCAAGACGTGACTGAGATAATGTTAAAAAATCCTACAGAACATACATTAGATAAACCAACTTGCATCGGAATATCTAAGATGGTTCGTTATGTTAATACAGTCGATGAGTCAAAACAGATCGATAATTATCAATATCCCAAGATTATTATTTCGGCCAGCGGTATGGCTACCGGTGGTCGTGTTTTGCATCATATTAGGGCGCTTGCAGGAGATAGTCGCAATATGATTTTATTTTCTGGTTATCAAGCTGCAGGCACAAGAGGTGATTCTTTAATGCATGGCCATAAGGAAGTTAAAATATTTGGCGGATTTGTAACGGTTAATGCTGAGGTTGTAGCACTAAGTAATATTTCTGCGCATGCTGATTATCAGGAGATGCTTGGTTGGTTGAACAAGATTAAAGTTCCGCCGCGTAAGGTATTTATTACTCACGGAGAACTTCATGCTGCAGAGGCGTTACAAGCTAAAATTAAAGAGACTTTTGGTTGGAATTGTGTGGTGCCTGAGTATTTGCAGAATGAGATGCTTTAAATCATGACTTCAAAAAAAAACACAAAAAATAAATCTCATGATCTAAACACAGTCCATGATTTTATTCTTTTTGCAGTAACTAAATTCGATAATAAACAAGCATATTTTGGTCATGGGACAGACAACCCTTGGGATGAAGCGGTTTATCTGGTGTTACATACTTTGGGTTTGGCATTAGACAGCAATCAAGTAGTGCTGAGTAAAAAGCTTACTTCTGGTGGAAAACAAAAGTTATTAAAAATTATTAATAACAGAGTCAAAGAGCGTATTCCAGCTGCTTATTTGACTCAAGAGTCTTGGTTTGCTAGTTTGCCATTTTATGTTGATGAGAGGGTGTTGATTCCGCGATCACCAATAGCTGAGTTAATAGAAGCGGCTTTTGTTCCTTGGGTTAACCCCAAAAAAGTATCAAGAATACTAGATATTGGAACAGGAAGCGGGTGTATTGCTATAGCTTGTGCTTATGCTTTTCCTAAAGCTAAGATCGATGCAATTGATGTTTCTCAAGATGCATTAAAAGTAGCAGCAATTAATTGTGCCAAACACAAAGTCACAAAAAGAATACGTCTTTTAAAATCAAATTTGTTTGAAAAACTTGAAGGCAAAACTTACGATCTTATTATCAGTAATCCGCCGTATGTTGGTAATGCAGAAATGAAGGCTTTACCTAAAGAGTATTATCATGAGCCTAAGATGGCTTTACTTGCTGGCAAAGATGGCGATGAAATTGTTGTGAGGATTATTGAAAGTGCTGCAAAATATTTATCGCCTCGAGGTGTTTTAATAGTGGAGGTTGGTAATAGTGCACCTATGATTTTGCGAAAATATCCACGCTTGCCATTTATCTGGTTAGAGTTTGAGCGTGGTGAAGGAGAGGTTTTTTTGATAACGAGGGAGCAATTATTAGATTTGGATTGGTAGCTGCAGACGGTAGCCGCAGGCTTTAGCCTGCGTTGCCAAAAAACGCAAGCTAAAGCTTGCGGCTACCTGGTTTATATTGATTAGTGTTGCTTTAATGAAGCAATCCCGGATGATTGAGTTGGTTATCTAGCTTCCTGGCAAAATTTCTATTATTATACACACATATTTATATTTTATGGGGATTATTATGCGAAGGATTATAATTGGTTTTATTTGCAGTTTGATTATTGCAGTAAATGTTTGCGCAGCATCGGATACAACATATGGTCCGACAACTTCTAGTGATAATGTTTGGGATATCGCTATTGAGATACGACCAAGCGAAGAAGTTTCTATATATCAAGTAATGTTAGCGATATTTAATCTGAACAAACGCGCTTTTTATTATGATAATATAAATGCTCTTGATACAGGAAAAATCATTAAACTACCGGATATAAAGGCAATTCGTAGCGTTGCAAAAAAGGATGCTTATGACGAAATAGCAAGACAAGATCGTCAGTGGCAGCAGGGTATAAAAAAATCTTTGCGATCAAAAGATAAAATTGTTATCAAAGAAAAAAATAAATTAGATAAGCAGTTACAAAATTTAACAGCTCAAACAAAACTAATTCAGCCAACAGATAATTCGCCAGCAAATACAACATCACAACCAGTAAATTCCCAGCCACAAGAAGCTCAAGCGACTGCAGCACCTCAAGCTCAAGGCGGTGCAAACGTTGTTGTTGGGGCAGCAGGGGTCGAAGATGCTGCGATTAAAGAGTTAACTACTCGTTTAGCAGCTGCAGAAGAAAAAAATAATCTCACGCAGACTCAAGTTGCACAGATTGGTGGGCGTGTAGAATCAATTGAGAAAAGCGTAAGGGAGCTAACCGAATTTGAGAAAAAAGTTAGCGCGTGTTTTTCCAGTAAATTTTTTATGTGGTTGCAACAATATGCTGATCAATTATCGGATTTTTTAGGCCCGCAGCTATTTATGGTGGTTATAGCAATCATTATTTTAGTGCTCTTCATTTTGTTGGTTTATTTAATTATCCCGCGTCGTAAATGTATTTGCGCTGCATATCCTCAAGATGATTCAAGAGAAGGGGATTTTAACCGTCGTGTAGAAAGCGGAGAGGATGTAGCATCTAAATTGAATTTGGCTCGTGCCTATATAGAAATGGGAGAGGAAAATAAGGCGCAAACTCTACTTCACGAAGTGTTATCACATGGCAGTGATTCCGAGCAGGAAGAGGCCAAGACGCTATTAGATAAAATGAAGGCTGATAGGTTCTAGGTCTCGCATCAGGATCACATTATCAAAATAAGGATTGGTATTATGTGGATTATACTAAATTCTGGAGTTGAAACCATAACCAATGTAGTAAATTTTCCATGACGTGGTAAATTTACTACATTATTCTAATCTTTGTATCTTGATTTTGAGAATAAACCTTCTATGAAATAGCGAGCGCGAGGGAGTCGGGGTTATGGTTCGCATGAAGTATGATACAGGGAAGTAAAGGAATCGAGGCTTG
>MGXJ01000028.1:28189-29361 GCA_001801345.1 Gammaproteobacteria bacterium RBG_16_37_9
TCTCGAAGCAATGAGCGTTTTGGGGAGCCTCATATTCTACGTTTCGCGGAGGCTCTAATTATAAAGATCTGGTTAAATTGGAAATCCATAGTTTTATGCGAATAGCTTTAGGAATCGAATACGACGGCACGAATTATTATGGCTGGCAACGACAACAGAATGTTTGTTCGATCCAGGAAGAAATTGAGAAAGCTTTAAGTCAAGTTGCTTCCCAATCAGTTGTTGCTACCTGTGCTGGTAGAACGGATGCTGGAGTGCATGCTTTTGGTCAAGTTATACATTTTGATACTGACGCCAACCGCCCAGATGGAGCGTGGATTTTAGGTGTTAATAGTAATTTGCCAGCTGATATTCGGATACTGTGGGCGCGTCATGTTGCTCCAGATTTTCATGCAAGATATTCTGCTACTGCTCGTCAATATCGTTACATAATTTATAATAATAAAGTTGCATCGGCACTTTTGCGTCATCGAGCTATGTGGTGTCGATATGTTCTTGATGAAAAACTAATGCATGAAGCGGGGCAGATTTTAATTGGCGAACATGATTTTTCTTCGTTTCGTGGTAGCGGCTGTCAGGCGAAAACTGTACAGCGTCGAGTTATATCGCTAGCAGTAACGCGTAGTAGCGGTATGATAAATATCGACATTAAAGCTAATGCTTTTTTATTGCATATGGTGCGAAACATTGTTGGAGTACTTTTGAAAATTGGAACGGGTGAGCGCCCAGTTACTTGGACGGAGGAAGTTTTAATGGCCTGTGATCGCACCGTAGCTGCTACTACTGTGCCTGCTTGTGGATTATATTTGGCAAAAGTAGATTACGCAGAACCGTTTAGTTTTTGATCGTGAATTTTAATAGGAACTAGATATGTCTAATAAAGAATTATGATATAAACGGGCTCTGTTGGCGCCGGTGTCCTATTGTTTGGCTACGCTTAAGTGCTTTTGATATAAATTTATTTCGTGTTTAAGTATTAATCCATTTAATCCATTAGCTCCGCCAAAAATAGGAACACCTCCGTCGCCGCCATCACCCGTTTAGGGAAGATCGCTTGTATCTAGCGCCATTCTCAACAAAAAACTATTGCTAATATACACAAAATTTGGAGCTTTCTCTTATTACGAACGGGGAGATCTATTATAGACTCAATATTTATAGAGTGTTTTGGA
>MGXJ01000028.1:29369-30411 GCA_001801345.1 Gammaproteobacteria bacterium RBG_16_37_9
GGATCCACGAGTAGAACGGGCAAAGAAGCATTTATTGTCAGATAAAAAGTGGCATACTTGCAATCTAACAATCTAAATTTTTTTTGTCATTCCAGCAGGGGCTGCTGGAATCCAGTTACAGGGAGGTAACAGTGTTCAAGCCAGAACATTTGCGTTCTTGTGCTGGATTACTCGCAACATCTTGTTGTTAGCCCCTTCGTGGTCTGTTTTCAGCAGTTGCGAATATTGATAAAAGCATTATTTTTCTGGATCCCCGCTAGAAACATGCGGGGATGACATGAGAGGGAATATTAGCTCCCAAAATTTTAGCTTGCAATAGCCCTTTTAGATATCTTGCTTGCCATAAGAGCTAGCGTTAGAAGAAAGCAACTAAAAGTATGCATCTCCAGTCTATTTTGACGAAGATACTGGGGTAAAATTAGGTAATCAGGTGTAATCTAAAATGTGGGCGATCTTTCCTAAACAGGCGATGTCGGTGACGGAGGTGTTCCTATTTTTGGCGGAGCTAATGGATTAAATGGATTAATGCTTAGACATAAAATAAATTCATAAAAAGCACTTAAGCGTAGCCAAACAATAGGACACCGGCGCCGACAGAGCCAGTTTATTTCATAAGTATCAGATAACAGCAGGACGAGATGTAAGCAACAGGAATATTATTTATATGCGTTTACCGTGTTCTTTATTTGAAGAAATGGTTTGTAACGAAAATTCTGATATAATCCCTCGATTGAAAAAAACCAAAACAAATCTGAGATAGACCATGCTAAATTTTCACGATTTTAATATTCAAATGCTAGCCGATTTTTTTAGTGCACATCCATACAGCGCGGGCATTTTTACGTTTATTATAGTATTTATCGAGGCTATGGCGGTGATTGGCGTCATTGTTCCTGGTGCTATTACTATGCCGGCTATAGGGTTTTTGATTGGCTCGGCTATTATTCCCGCTGGTAGCACTTTTTTGTATGGGATAGCAGGCGCAATTACTGGTGATTGTTTGAGTTATTGGCTTGGGATTTATTTCCAAAATCGTGTTCAT
>MGXJ01000028.1:30437-42755 GCA_001801345.1 Gammaproteobacteria bacterium RBG_16_37_9
CAGTTTATTAGTGCGCGCTGAAAAATTTTTTCATAGTCATGGTGGTAAAAGCGTGTTTCTTGGTCGTTTTGTTGGCCCAACACGCGCAATGATTCCTATGGTAGCTGGTATGCTTAAAATGCCGCTTTCACGGTTTTTGTTTGCAGCAATACCATCGGCAACTATTTGGGCAGTGGGGTATATGATTCCTGGGGTATTGCTTGGTGCATTATCACTAGAATTACCCGCGAAAGTTGCTACTGAGTTTACGCTTTGGGCATTATTAGCCTTGATTGTATTGTGGCTGATTATATGGCTTTTGAACCATTATTTTAGGCAAATTTGCCAAATGTTAGATTATTATATCAAGCATTGTTGGAAGTATTGCCAAAAGCATAGCGAGTTATCTTGGTTTACAAAAATGTTATCTGATCCGAAAGAACCAGATAATCACCAGCAGTTAACACTAGTGGTGGCAGCTGCTTTTGTTTTTGTTTTATTTTTAGTAATACTGCATCAAGTATTAATATCTGGCATTTTGGTTGATTTCAGTCGATCTATTTATTATTTGTTGACCAGTTTACGCACCGAAAAATTAGATCATATTTTTGTAGTATGTACTTTGCTTGGTGATGCTCCAATGTTAATAACTGCATCTGGGATTTTGTTTCTGTGGCTTTTATGGAAACGCTATTGGTATGTTGCTGCGCATTGGCTAGGTATTATGGCGCTTAGCGGAGCTGTTATTGGTGGCATGAAGTTTTTTATGTATTCGCCAAGGCCTGGTGGTATTTCGTTTGATAAAATTACCTCATTATTTCCTGGAGACCATACTGCTTTAGTTTTATCAATAAATGATTTTTTAAATATGTTTACTTCATCATTTCCTAGTGCTCATGTTACCTTGACATTATCTTTCTATGGTTTTTTGTCAGTAGTTATTGCTCGTGAATTAAAAGTTTCAAAAAGATATATTGCGTATATGACTTCTGGAATATTAGTAGGAGTTATAGCATTTTCTCGCATTTATCTAGGTGCGCATTGGGTGGTAGATATTTTAGGTGGTATTTTACTTGGTTTGCTAGTGGTGTTAATAGTGACAGTCTCTTATCGTCGACGTCATGTTTTACATTTTCATGTGTATAAATTTATATTGGTTGCTAGTAGTGTTTTTATCATAGTATGGCTTGGGTATAGTGCGGTTATGTTTAATAAAAAAGTTCATGAATATACTTTAATTTGGCCGCATTCAGTTGTTACATTTAACCAGGTGATTACAGGGAAGATAGAAACACCATTATACCGTCTTAATCGTTTGGGTAAGCCAATTGAGGTGTTTAATGTAATATATGTTGGCAATCTTGCGACGATTAGCCAAGCTTTATCAAAAGAAGGTTGGGAATATAAGCCTGAAGCGATTGATTTGCAGGGGATGATAAAAAACTTTTCTGCAAATTTATCCGTTTTTCCTCAACTATACCAAAATAAGAAAATGGCTTTATCATTAACTAAAAAAACTGGTAGTGACGGCACAATATCAATTTTGCGATTATGGTCATCAAATATTGATTTAAAAGATAGCAAGTTGCCATTGTGGATTGGGGTAGTTGAATACCGGCACACTGAAGCAGCGACTGTTTTTTCATTAAGTAAGCTTAAAGATAAACCAGTATTTAATGGGGCTACGGAGTTTTTATCTAGTTATTTAGGGAAGGGATTTTATTTGTGGAAAAAAGATTACTTACTTGAACAACAACCAGTTGAGATGAGGCAGTTGAATTGGAATGGTGAGTTGTTGGTGATACGGGAAAAAAAGACCAATCTTAAATCTATGTAGATAGGGTAGCCGCAAGCTAAAGCTTGCGGCTACCGGTCTGCGGCTACCACTAAATTGCTTTTTAGGTTTCGCCTTCCAACTCCAAAACTGGTTGAATTTCTGATGGCGCCTCTTCTTTGCGGTGTGTAGCTTTTCCTATACGTAATGTAAGTGAGAACAATAAAGTAGCTAAGACACAAGCAACAATTAAAACGATGAATCCGCCTTGCCAACCGAAATACTCAACCAGATAACCAAATCCAGCGCTTGCCAGTATATTACCACCTGAAGCGAAAAATCCCAGTAGACCAATAGCTGTTCCTACGGCTTTTTTGGGCATAATATCTAAAACTTGAATACCGACTAACATTATAGGCCCATAAATAAACATGCCGATTAACAGTAAGGCGATGTGATTGAAAATCATATAAGGGCTAAACCAATAAAGTAATACTCCGAAGAAAACTATGATCATGCATAAAATGCTGACTGGAGCACGTCTACCTTTGAACATTTTATCACTCATATAGCCACACAATAACATTCCTAGGATACCAGCTGCTTCATAAATAATAAAAGTTACACCTGATTTTGAACTGTTTAGTCCCTTCATTTCTGTTAAGTAAGTTGGCGCCCAATCTAATACCCCATAACGGACGAAATAAACAAATACATTTGCTAGAGCTAAAAACCAAATATATTTATTTACAAGCACATATTTGAATAAAATTTCTTTTGCAGAAAGCTCTTTTTCTCGATCTTTAGTATTAATTTCGGGGTATTCATTACGATATTCCTCGATCGGCATCAACCCGACAGATTGTGGAGTGTCTCGCATTAAAATCACTATAAGTATGGTAAATAATAAAACTATTATGGATGGTAAATAGAAAACACTCTTCCAAGTAAATAATGGGATAATCAGCATAGCAAGAGCGCCTAATAATCCCGCGCCTAAATTGTGAGATATATTCCATACCGACATCACTCTTCCGCGTTCGCTAATAGAAAACCAATGAGCTACGGTGCGATAGCAGGGCGGCGCGCCCATACCTTGAGCCCAACCGTTTATAAACATCAATGCAATCATGAAATATAAGCTGGCAGTAACGCCTGGAATACATCCGAAAACAAGATTGACTATTACCGAGATGACTAGTCCAGTAGCAATAAAGTAACGTGGGTTGCTGCGGTCTGATAGATTACCCATTAAAAATTTACTGATACCATAAGAAATAGGAATAGCCGATAAAACTAATCCTAATTGCGATTTAGTAAATCCGGTATTTAAAAGAAAAGGCATCGCTAAAGAAAAGTTTTTGCGTAGCAGATAATAACAGGCATAGCCTATAAAAATACCGGCAAAGTTCATATAGCGATGTTTTTTATATGCTATATCAACTTGTTTAGCATGGAGTTTTTTTATATGACAAGCTGGTTTTAGAATATTAAATAATTTCATAACTAAAAGCTCGCTATAGAAAATGGTTTTTTCTAATTGGTTTTGCTGCCCATATTATACCACTGAATTATTAAAACTTGCTTAAGGGTTTTAACGCGGCAATTATATTATTTTTTTAAATAAAATCAATGAGTAATAAATAAGAAAAGTGTCGTCATTCGTGCCTAGTATAAATGCAGACTCTCGCGCTCTCCTGTATGTCATCCTCGCCCTTTATTATGTGTCATCCTCGGGCGAAGATCCGAGGATCTCGTAACCATGTATGCTAGATCCTCGGGTCAAGCCCGAGGATGACAGTATCAAGTAACTAAATCGCTGCATTTAACATCTCTTCTGCATGGGCAATGGTTTGGCTAGTTATTTTAACTCCGCCAAGCATGCGCGCTATTTCTTTGACGCGTTCGTTTTTATTCAAAGTTGTAAGTGTAACTTCGGTGTTTTTTGCGTTGGTTATTTTTTCGACCAAAATATGATGGTGGCTTTGAGCAGCTATTTGTGGCAGATGAGTTATGCAGATAACTTGAGTTTTTTTGGCGAGTTTACGCAATAACTGCCCTACTATATCTGCGGTTCTACCACCGATGCCTGAGTCGATTTCGTCGAATATCAAAGTTGGTATCACTTCTTTTTCTGCAGTTATAGTTTGGATGGCTAAACTAATGCGTGATAATTCTCCTCCGGATGCAATTTTGTTTAGAGGTTGTAATGGGTGACCTGGATTAGCGCATACTAAAAATTCTATCCTTTCTAAACCACTGGCGCTGAAACTTTGGTTAATGTTGGGTAGTAGGTTTACAGCAAATTTGCCGCCTATCATGCCCAACATTTGCATTTTTATAGTGACTAATTGGTTAAGTTTAGTAGCCGCAAGTTTACGTTTGTTACTTAACTCATTGGCTGCTTCAAGATACAATGTTTCTGCTTCTTTTGCGGCGGATTTAGTTTTTTCTAGTTGTGAAGTTATAGTTTGTATTGTTTCTAGTTGTTGCTCAAGGTTTGATCGTATTTGTAATAATTCTTCAGGTTGAGTTTGGTGTTTGCGCGCTAGGGCATACAGATCAGTTAATTGTTCCTCAACTTGATTTTGACGATCAGTGCTAAAATCTACTGTATTTAGATTTTGTCGTAGTGATGCTACGGCTTCTTCTATTTGGATAATGGCATTATTGACTAAATCGATGGTTGGATTAATTTTAGAATCGATATTTTTGCATATTTCTAGTTGGTTTTTAGTATTATACAGATGATGAATAATTGAAGTGTTTTCGTTTTCAACCATGAGATCTAAAGCAGAGTTTATGTTGGTAGAAAATTGTTCAATGTTGTTTAGGCGTTTTTGTTCAGAGCGTAAGTTTTCTAAATTTTCAATACTAAGATCAAATGCTTCTAGTTCTTTTAATTGGTAGCTTAAAAAATCAATTTTGGTTTGTTGATCTTCTGCTAAATTTTCAAGTTCCATGAGTTGTTTTTTGATCATAAGCCAAGAGTCATATAATTGTTTTACTTTAGTGGTAAGTGGTTTATTGTCGGCAAAAGCGTCGAGTAATTCACGTTGATGTTCAAGATTAAGCAGAGCTTGATTTTCATGTTGCCCATGAATGCTAACTAACAATTCGCTGATAGTGCGTAATGCCTGTTGGGTGCAGGGATGGTCATTGATGCTGCTTTTGGAGCGTCCATCGTTTGAGATAATGCGTCTAATAATGCATTCATTTTCGCTATCTAGTTCTTGTTTTATTAGCCACTGGCGAGCTTTGGCAACGTTTGTCAGGTCAAACATTATTGTAATTTCACAACGTTCGGCATTATTACGGATTGATGAAGAATCAGCGCGCGCCCCTAAAGCGAGTTCTAGCGAGTCGATAACAATAGATTTGCCTGCACCAGTTTCGCCAGTTACGCCGGTCATTTCTGATTCCAAATCTAGTTCAAGGTCTTTGATGATAGCGAAATTTTTTATGTTGATATAGGTTAACATGGTTTTTCCGCGGTAATGTAGGTGTCAAGTCCCGACAATCGACAATGTTAATAGCCTCTAGATTAGCAGTCATTGTCGATTGTTGGGACTTGACACCTATGTTTTTTTTCCCAATTTAATTTTGTGCGCAATGTCTCGAAATAATTATAATTTGTTGGATGTAAAAGACGCAACCTTTCTTTTGCTTTGCTAATTTTAATCGGACCACTATGAATATTGGTTTGTGTTTGCCCATCACAAAGAATCAATAAATTAGACAAGTTGCTTTCATCGAAGACAATTTCGATTTGGCTTTCGGCGCTGATTACAATTGGACGACTACTTAGGTTGTGAGATAATACTGGCACTAAAACTATGTTTTCTAAAGCGGGGTGTAAGATTGGTCCGCCACATGATAAAGCGTGGGCAGTGGAGCCGGTGGGTGTAGCAATGATAAGTCCGTCTGCTCGATAGTTGCACAAAAATTGTTGGTCAACATATACGGCAAATTCGATCATGCGTCCTGTAACGTAAGAAAAAAAAGTAATATCATTAAGTGCCAGAGATTGTGTGGTGGATTTTTTTTGATTTTTTGTTTTTACGGTTAAGAGAAAGCGATATTCCTCAAGATATTTTCCAGCTAAAATCTCGTCTATTTTGGCAAGATTGTTGGGTGTGATATCAGTTAGAAATCCTAAATTACCACGATTTACACCAACTACAGGTAAGTTTTGCAATGCGGCAATGCGAGCCGCGCTAAGAAGACTGCCATCTCCGCCAACAACTACAATTAGATCACAATTGTCTTTTAGTTTTTCTCTGGGAATGGTAGGAATTTTGCAATTTGGTAAGATGGTTGCAGTGTCGTGTTCTAAAGCGACATTAATTTTTTTTGCTTGTAGATGTTTAATTAACGCCGCTAGTGTTTTTGCAGCACCAGCGGTATTTTGTCGTCCAATTATTGCTATACTTTTATACTTAACTGCCATTTGAGCAAGATATACTCTGCGTAAAATGAATTTAATGCATTACTCAGGCACTTCCTGTGCCTTCGCCCTCGCTAAGAAACGCTCGGGCCAGATCGCTTCGCTCACTGTTGTGAAATTTGGCAATCCTGCCAAATTTGTGTCGCCTTCGCTGCTCGCGATCCTTATTTGCGTAAAAGTAAACTCCGGTCGCTCGCAGCTTGGCTTCGCGCCTAAATTCATTTTACGCAGAGTATAGTTCCAATCGAGTAGCTTTACCGCGAAAATTCGAATGCGAACAGTGTATCATAGTTTTGGATTATTATGAATCCTTCTCGTCACTACTATCTTGGATGATAGGAATATTTTTTAACCGCGATTGATTGATGCGCTCTCGAGTTTGTTTTCCTGGTTTGAAGTGGGGAGCATATTTATGCGTTGTTACCACTTTTTCACCAGTTCGGGGATTGTGTGCATTGCGTGAGGGCCTATGGTGTAAAGAAAAACTGCCAAATCCGCGAATTTCTATGCGGCCGTTTTTTTGTAGAGTTTCGCTCATGTATTCTAGGAGTTGGTTGATACCAAGTTCTACATCTTTTTCAGGTAGCTGTTGAAATTTACTTACAATACGGGCAATAAGTTCAGATTTAACCATAAGAAACCCCTAGACCATAAGTTTTAAATGTTTCCCGTATTATACTCAATTTTAATGCTGAGTCATCATTTTTATGATATTTTTTGCCTAGTAGATGATATTGGCGATACCCGCAAGCTAAAGCTCGCGGCACCCGTCTGCATTACAAGGGTCAATGCAAGCTGGTTTGCGTGCCGAATCTTCAAAAAAGGTAAAGATAAATATGCAAAGTAAAATAAAAAACAGTTTATTGATTTGTATCATTGGGGTATTAATAACCAATGTTTTTGCTGAACCGGTAACGGTAAAACAGCCTGTAAGTAACCAACTTGTGGGGCAGGTTGATAATTTGAAGGCTCTACCTGTAACCGAGCCTGCTAAGCCGCAAAATTTGTTATCGCAGGCACAGCCCGAGCAATCCTACATGATAGAGTTGCCGGTGAGTGATGATGGCAATGTTCAGCGCCAGCAAAGTTTTGTCAAAGCGCTTGGCTTGATATTAACGAAAAATAGTAATAATCCAGAAATTGTTAGCTTGCCAGAAATTAAAACTGCGCTTTCTAATTCTGGGCGTTATGTGCAGCGTTTTAATTATATAAATCGAAGTATTACTGCCGATAAGCAGGATTTATTTTTACAGATAAATTTTGATCCAAAAGCAATTACTCAGCTCTTGCAGCGGACTTCTAAGGTTGTGTGGGTAAATAGTAAACCAATAACCTTAGTGTGGTTTGCAAAAGATGTGTCAGGAAGCAAAATCTTGGATAATGAAAGTAGTAGCGATGAAACAGCGGATATTTTAAAGAAAAAAGCTCGAGAATTTGGCATGACAACTATATTGCCAACATTCGATTTGCAAGATATGAACAGTGTAAAGGTTAATGATATATGTAGTTTAAATGCCGAGAAGATTAAGTTGGCATCGCGTCGTTATGGGACATCTGTGATAGTTGTAGGTTGTGTTAAACCACCTATTTTGAAAGGGGATTGGTCGAGTAAATGGTTGCTGTTGCGGGACAACAAAAAGGAAATTTTTAATTTTACTGCTGCTGGGATTGAAGATGTGGTTACTAAAGCGATGCAAGCAATAGCTGCAAATGTAGCTAACACCGCGACCCCAGTAATTGATGGTCAGGCTACAAAAGTGGTAATACGAGTTACTAATGTTAATGGTTTAGATCAATATAATGAAGTGGTGCGCTATTTACATACTTTTAATCAAATAAAACAGATAGATTTAGTAAATATAAGCTCTACAGAAATAGAATTGGCTATAAATACCATAGGTGGACAGCCGGTATTGTTAAATGTTCTTGGAGGGCAAAATAAACTAGTGCCAAATGTCGATGTGAAAGTTTCTCCTCCTGGAATTGATTTAGACTATAAGTGGGTTACGCTAGATAATGAAAAACCTCAAACAATTAACCCTGGATCTTTGTCTTAAAGATGCGGCGAGTTTTGCTAATTTTTTTGTTGGCGATAATGCGCAATTAATTAAGGTATTGAGTGATTTATATATTGGTAATTCTTCGCCATTTGTTTATTTTTGGGGGAAGGAAGGTTCAGGTAAAAGTCATTTACTAAGCGCGCTGTGTCAGTTGTTTGGTGAACATGGTTTGGCAGCATCCTATTTGCCTTTTGAAGATGTAAAGCAATTTAGCCCGCAAATTCTTGATGATTTGGAAGCGCTTGACTTGCTTTGTATTGATGATTTGCATTTAATTGCAGGGGATTTAGATTGGGAGGAGAAAATTTTTTACTGTTTTAATGAAATGTTGGCTCATGGTAAGCAAGTGGTAATTACTGCCGATGTAGCGCCACAGATTTTACAGTTGCAAATTTCTGATCTAAAGTCGCGGATGATGAGTGGTTTGATTTTTGAAGTGCAGCCACTTGATGATTTGGGGAAAATTGCGAGTTTAAAATTGCGTGCCAAGTTACGTGGACTTGAGTTAAATGATGTTGTGGCCCAATTTTTATTAAATCATTATGAACGCAATCCTAAAAATTTATTTGCGGTGCTTGAGAAACTAGATAAAGCTGCGCTTGTGGCACAAAGAAAGTTGACTATACCGTTTGTTAAAGATATTTTGAATCGTGATGTTTAAGTTGGTGTAACTTTGATTGTGGGTAGCCGCAAGCTTTAGCTTGCGTTAAACAAAAACGCAGACTAAAGTCTGCGGCCGCTGGCTACAATTGATGCATTGATAGTATTTTAATGGGGTATATATGAAAAAACACATTAAACAAATTCATATGATAGCTGATTTGCTTGCAGGCAAAGTTGCCCTTGATTCGATTGTTACTGTTTGTGGTTGGGTGCGCACCAGACGTGACTCTAAAGCTGGAGTATCTTTTATCGCACTTGGCGATGGTTCCGGCTTTAAACCATTGCAAGTAGTTGCGGCTAATACTCTTACCAATTATCAAAATGAAATTTTAAAATTAACTACAGGATGCTCAATAACCGCTACTGGTAAATTAATAAAATCTCCTGGTGAAGGTCAAACTGTAGAGTTACAAGCCCAGAGCGTTGAAGTTGTAGGTTGGGTTGATGATCCAGATACTTATCCTATTTCACCAAAGTATCATACTTTAGAGTATCTGCGAGAACATGCTCATTTAAGATCTCGCACTAATGTTATTGGAGCTGTTACTAGAGTCAGACACTGTCTTTCCACGGCGATTCATCGGTTTTTTCATGAGCGTGGATTTTATTGGATTCATACTCCTATAATTACCTCAAGTGATTGTGAAGGTGCTGGTCAAATGCTGCGAGTTACTACTTTAGATTTAGCTAAAGTTCCGCTTAAACCTGATGGTAAAGTAGATTTTAATCAAGAGTTTTTTGGGCGTGAAGCGTTCTTGACAGTATCTGGTCAATTAAATGTTGAGTCTTATTGTGAAGCTTTAACTAAGGTGTATACCTTTGGTCCGACATTTCGTGCTGAAAACTCAAATACTAGCAGGCATCTTGCTGAGTTTTGGATGGTTGAGCCAGAAATAGCATTTGCTGATCTTAAAGATAATGCCAAATTAGCAGCAGATATGATTCGTTATTTAGCTAAAATCGTAATTGAAGAGCGCCAAGATGATATGGAATTTTTTGCCGAGAGGATTGATAAGGATTGTATCAAACGCTTAGAGCATATAATTGCAAGCGAATTTGTTTATATGGAGTATGGCGATGCGATAACTCACTTGCAGCGCGCCAAGAAAAAGTTTGAGTTTCCAGTAAGGTGGGGTTTGGATTTGCAGTCGGAGCATGAACGTTATTTGACTGAAGAATTAATTAATGCTCCGGTTATTTTGATGAATTATCCCAAAGAAATAAAAAGCTTTTATATGAGGATTAATGATGACGGTAAGACTGTTGCTGCTATGGATGTTCTGGTTCCTGGAATTGGTGAAATTATCGGTGGTAGTCAGCGTGAAGAGCGTTATGATGTAATAAGTGCTCGTATGGATGAGCTGGGGTTGGATAAAGAGATTTATAAGTGGTATTTAGATTTACGTCGATATGGAACGGTTCCGCATGCTGGTTTTGGTTTGGGTCTTGAGCGAATGATTATGTATGTGACGGGAATTCAAAATATTCGAGATACTATTCCATTTCCTCGCACTTCGAGACATGCGGATTATTAGGGTTAGAGACGTAGATGCTATTGTTTTCGGGACGCCGTGAATACGTCCGTGTAGGCTCGCCTGCGGCTCCTGCCTTAGAGCGCCCTCAAACAATAGCATCTCCGTCTCTCTAGAGTTGGTTTTGGGTTATATTAAAGTATATGCACAAAATTTTTCTTTTAATTTTTATTTTGATTTGGCCCACTTTTAGTTATGGCTTGGTTTTTGATTTGCCTAAAAAAGGCGATGATTTAGTTGGAGAAGCTAAAGTTACTCAAGTAAAACCAAATGAAGATTTTTCTGATGTTGCAATGCGATTTGATCTTGGTTATTACGAAATGTTTGAAGCCAATCCAGGAATTAATCCTGATAGTCCTTCAGTTAATACTGTTTTAATTGTGCCAACACAATATATTTTACCGCTTGAGATAAAAAAAAATACGATCGTGATAAACCTAGCAGAGATGCGACTTTATTATCAATCTAAAGATGGAAATAAAATTTATATTTTCCCAGTTGGAATTGGTAAAGAAGATTGGGAAACGCCAACCGGTGAAACGACTGTGGTGCGTAAAGTAAAAGATCCGAAGTGGGTAGTGCCAGAATCGATTTATAAATTTAGAGAAGCTATCGGTGATAAAATTGAAAAGGTAATTCCACCTGGTCCAGATAATCCCATGGGTAAGTATGCATTGGTTTTATCGGGAACAGAGCTTTTGAGAATTCATGGCACAAATTTGCCAGCAGGCGTTGGACGTAGAACTAGCGCAGGTTGTATTCGTCTGTATGAAAGTGATATTGAGCAATTGTATAATTTGGTTAGTATTGGCACCAAAGTTATTATTATAAATAAGCCTTATAAAGCTGGATGGGCAGGCAAAAATTTATATTTAGAAGCGCATATGCCGCTTTTTGAGCAGCGGATTGAGATGGGTGATGATATAAAACCCGCTTTAGATGTGGTGTCTGCTGCAACTAAAGGTAGGAACGTGATAGTTGATTGGAAAAAAGTTAGAGCGATTGTCAAAGAACATCTTACGGTGCCAAGGGTGGTAAACTAGCATTGTAAAACATTGCCACATATTTGTATTTATAATAGTATAAATTGCCCTAAAACATATAATGGACATCTTTCAAAACCTGCGTCTTTTGCCATACTACTGCGTTGCACGTTTGCTCGCAATGCTCATTTACGTAAAGGTAAACTCCGCTTGCTCGTTTCACGTGCGCCTTGTATTATGTCAAAATACTTGGTTTTGAAAGATGTCTAATTTAGTGAGGCACAATGAAAAAATCATTAATAACGATACTGGGTCTTGGTTTACTGTGTTCCAGCTCCTATGCGTTAGATAGTCAAAAATCACAGCAATCAACAGGAGCCCAAACTCAAATGCAAATTCCACAAGAACAAAATAAAGCCCAAGGCGAAGCTTTTTTAGCAGCAAACAAAAATAAACCAGGTGTGGTTACTTTGGCTGATGGTTTGCAATATAAAATTATTGTTGATGGCAAAGGAGAAAAGCCAACAGCAAGTGATTCTGTAACGGTCCATTATGCTGGAACTTTGATTGATGGAACTGAATTTGATAGTTCTTATAAACGTAAAGAACCAGCAACTTTTCCGCTTAGAGCTGTAATTCCAGGTTGGACTGAAGCTTTGCAACTAATGAAAGTTGGTTCTACTTGGGAACTTTATATTCCTGCAATGCTTGCTTATGGTTCACGTGGTGCACCGCCAAGCATCGGACCAAACCAAACTTTGATATTTAAAGTTGAATTGCTTGGGATTAAGAAGTAATTCAAAAATGATGGCTTTGAAGCGTAATTTTTTTATGGGAAATAACAAGCATGATAGCTAGAATTACTAAAGCAGTTTTACCG
>MGXJ01000028.1:42796-55134 GCA_001801345.1 Gammaproteobacteria bacterium RBG_16_37_9
TGCCTATAGTAGATAAACCGTTAATTCAATATGCAGCAGAAGAAGCGGTTGCTGCTGGTATTACTCAATTGATTTTTGTTACTAGTTCAAGCAAACACGCAATAGAAAATCATTTTGATTCTAATTTTGAGCTGGAATCAAAATTAGCAGAATCTGGAAAAAACGAATGGCTTGAAATCGTCCGTAATATTTTACCTCATGGCGTTTCTTGTGTTTATGTTAGACAGGCAAATCCCCTTGGTTTAGGCCATGCGGTTTTGTGTGCTAAAGATATAGTTGGTAATGAACCGTTTGCAGTGTTGCTTGCTGATGATTTAATTACTAGTGGCTCTAAAAATTGTTTACGCCAAATGGTCGATGTTTATTCTAAAGTGCAAAGTAGTGTTTTAGCAGTTCAACCCGTGGATTTATCAGAAACGGAAAAATACGGTATTGTTGGGATAGATAATACCGATATAGAATTGGGTAATTATGCGAAGACTACTACTATCGTTGAAAAGCCAAAGCCTAAAGATGCCCCTTCACAATTTGCTTCTATTGGGCGTTATATTTTAACCCCAAGAATTTTTCATTTTCTTGAAAATACAAGTAAGGGGGCGGTTGGTGAAATTCAACTGACAGATGGCATTGATAAATTATTACTAGAACAAGATGTATTTAGTTATAGATTTTATGGCAAACGTTACGATTGTGGTAGCAAGTTAGGCTATTTGACAGCGACTATAGAATATGGAATGCAGCATCCAGAAGTGGGTAAACGATTTACTAAATATTTACAAGATTTGAAGATTGATTAAGAATTGGAAATGTAAATTTTAAAAGGGCGCTTTAGAGCGCCTTTTTTTATTGTCATTCCAAAAAAGAATTGTCATCCTCGGGCGAAGACCCGAGGATCTTGATATGCTTATGCTAGGTCCTCGTGTCAAGCACGAGGATGACAGTTAAAAAGCACGAGGATGACAATTCTTTTCCGGGACGACAATTTTTTATTTGAAAATTTTTATGCCAAATTCATCACACCCCAGCGGCTTCAGTTTACTTGAAGTATTAATCGCTACTTTTATTTTAGCCTTTGGGTTGCTTGGAGTGACGGGAATATATATTCATTCTTTTAAAAGAATGGAAAATTCCTATTGGCATACGTTAGCGATTTCGCAATTATCTTCAATGACGGAGCAATTTTTAGTTCATGATTATGAATGCTTAGTTTGGAGTAAGGATTGTCGGCGGTTGTTACCACATGGCGAATGTGATTGTAAACCAGATAAAATCAGAGTGTGTTGGAAAGGCGAGCAAAACAAGCAATGTTTGCAACTTTAGATAATTTTAAAACTAAAAAATTTCATGTTAAATTTATTCCCAGCGGCAAGCCGCGGGGACAAAGCAATGGGGGATTGCCAAGGGGGAGAGGCGCAGCTCTCCCCCTTGGACAAGCCCGGGGTTTATACCCCGGGCGCAGTCAAGAAATTAAGTCTCGCGGTTTTTCATTACTTGAAATTTTAATTGCTACGGTTTTAGGGTTGCTGTTATGCGAAGTCGTATTGCAAAATTACCAGACCGCCAAGAACATTTATCATGCTCAAACCGAACTAGCATATCTTGGTGAGAATATACGATTTGTTGATTTATTTTTATGGCAAAATATAACCCAAGCAGGTTTTGCAGGATGTAGAAATATTTCTGAGCTTAATTTGCATAATCACGCCAGCGGCAACTTTGAAACGGTCAGTGATATTTATGGTTATGATAGTTCTCATTTGCCAGGTTATTTGTTGGGTAAGGTTGTTAAAGGAACAGATGTTATTGTGGTTGCTAAAGCTAGTGCCGATGTTACGCGTATTGTTAGCGACGTTAAGAAAGGGGCAATTGCAATTAAAGTTGAGCAAAATCCAGCTACCGAGGGTAATTTATTTTTACTGATTTCAGATTGTAAAAACGCTGATTTATTTGTTGCTAAGAATCATCTTGGAAAGACGATTAATCTTGTGGAAGGATTAAGCAATGGATATGGGGTTCAGAGCGCCAGTGTTGGGCGTTTTGACGAGCAGGCTTTTTTTATTAGTAATACTGCTAGAAAGGATGAAAAAAATAGGCGCATATATGGATTGTATTATTCCACTAATCATGGCGATAAACATGAATTAGTTTCTGGAGTTGCTGATATGCAGGTTTACTATGGGATTGATAATAATTTGGGTGTAGTAAATAAATATTTAAGGGCGAAAGAAATAACTGATCTTAAATTATGGAATAAAGTTCTAAGCGTGAGAATAGAATTGAAAACACAGGGTAGGTTATCGTTGATAAACCGAAGAACTATTTATATAAAATTGCGTGGGAGAGGGTGATTTGTATTTTAATCATGTATTTATTCGTGTATGTCATCCCCGCATGTTTTTGGCGGGGATCCAGTCAAAAAAAATTTTTATCAATCAGATTGCAACAACTTCCGAAAGGGGTTTTGTATTAGTGCTTATGATGTTATTTCTGCTGGTGCTGAGTTTACTAGCGTTTAGTGTATTAGATAATAGTTTATTAGAAAGTAAAATAATCGTTTATTACCAGAATAAAATAAAATCATTTTATGCGGCAGAGAAACTTTTGGTGCAAAAAGAAAAGCAGATTATTGCAGGATCCGAAGATACCAATATTTATGATCTTAAATTTATTGATCCAGAAATTTGTGGTGTGACTTTTTATCGAATATCGGCAAGAGCAAATTGCAATGGTGCTCAGAGCAAGCTACAAAGTATTTTAGCTAAAGTCGGTGATGTTAAGGATTGTAGTGTAAAACCAAATATTACTCATGGAAGACAGGCGTTTTTAATTGAATAATTGCTGTTATCATAGGAAAAATGAGTGGTTATGTGTTGATCTGGCCATAATTTTTGCTTTATAGTGAGTTGTAAAATATATCTCTTGGTGATATATTTAAATAGAAGGGTATTTTTAAATGCGTATATTTAAAATTAAATCTTTTGATCGTTGGGCTGAAAAAATAAAGTTGCACAATGGAGTTTTACGACAAGCCATTTTTGAAATAGAATATGGACAATACGAAGCAGATTTAGGTGGTTATTTGTATAAAAAGCGTATTGCTTTGGGGAGCAAAGGAAAAAGCGGCGGAATTAGGACTATAGTCGCTTTTAGACGAGACGATAAGGCGATTTTTGTATATGGGTTTTCTAAGAACCAAAGAACGAATATAACTTCAGGAGAATTGGCTGCGATTAAAAAATTGGGTAAGATATATTTTGCATATACAGATGAACAAATAGAGACGGTTATAAAAATAAAAGAATTTGTTGAGGTAAAATGATTATGAAAAAGAGTATCCTTAAAACAGTTCATAAGTCGGTAAAGAGTTTGTATGACGCTGGTTTAGTAGATATAACTACTATGCATGAGTTTGATGCAATGTGTTTGTCTCCTATAAAGGAATTAAGTCCAACAGAAATAAAGAAAATACGTTTGCGGGCAAAGATAAGTCAACCGGTCTTTGCTCATGTTTTAAACGTCAGCCCATCAACAGTGAAACATTGGGAATCTGGTAATAAATATCCAAATGGAGCGGCATTAAAACTACTTAATGTGATTTCTCAAAGAGGAATGAGAGCAGTGGTATAGCTTATACGGATCCTCAAACCCAAGTTTTTTTAGGTGTTTTATTTCTAACGCTTCCATTTTTTTTGCGTCTTGATTTTTTTTATGATCGTAGCCAAGAAGATGTAGAACGCCGTGGATAACCAGATGGGCAAAGCAAGCGGCGATGGTTTTGTGTTGAAGTTTGGCTTCTTGTTTTACTATTGGTGCACAAATTACTAAATCTCCAAGAAAATTAGTTTTCATTCTTGGTGGTGGATCAAATGGAAAAGAAATAATGTTAGTCGGCTTATTTTTTTTTCGATATTTTTTATTTAGTTTGGTCATTTCTTTGGTATCTACAATGCGAATGACAAGCTCATGATTTTTTTTGTTGGGTGGCAAGGCTTGTTTTGCCCATGCGACGAATTGACGCTTATTTGGTAGTGATTTTATTTTGCTGATTTTTTGTAGGGTTATAGTATTCATTATTAGTGCTTCTTTCATTTACTTTGCCCAGATTTTACATTAAATTATCCAGTTGTGAATTATAATTTATCGCCAATAAGTAATGAAAAAAGACGAAATAATGCTTTTGGGAAAATATGGCAAAAATCCCGCCTTGATCTTATGTTGTTGTATGGGTTGTTAGCACTGGGGATTATAGGACTGGGCATACTTTACAGCGCCAGCAATCAAAATCTATCATTATTTTGGCATCAAGTGATAAATTTTGGTTTTGCTTTTGTTGTTATGTGTGCATTTGCCCAGATTCCTGTGAATCGTTATCAGTTTTTAGCACCTTGGGTTTTTGGTTTGACTTTGTTGATGTTGTTGGCAGTGATGGGCGCTGGTGTTGTTGGTAAGGGCGCGCAGCGCTGGTTGGGTTTTGGTTGGTTGCGTTTTCAACCGTCTGAGATTATGAAGCTGGCCATGCCAATGATGTTAGCTTGGTATTTACGTGATAAAGTTTTTCCTCTGCATATAAAAGATCTATTTTTTAGTTGTATCATTATTATTTTACCAGTGCTAATGATAGCCAAGCAGCCTGATTTGGGCACCGCATTATTGGTTGCCACCACAGGTTTTTTTGTGTTGTTATTGGCTGGTATTACGTGGCAAATAATGGTAAGTGGGATTGGCTTAGTGATGGTGGTATTGCCGATTGCCTGGCGTTTTATGCATTCATATCAAAAAATGCGCCTTTTTACTTTTTGGTCGCCAGAGAGCGATCCTCTGGGTAGTGGTTACAATATTATTCAATCAAAAATCGCAATTGGTTCTGGCGGTTGGTTTGGTAAGGGGTGGTTACAGAGTTCGCAGGCCCACCTGCAATTTTTACCAGAACGATCCACTGATTTTATTTTTGCAGTATATGCTGAAGAATTTGGTTTCATAGGATGTTTTTTATTGTTTTTGATTTTTGGTTATATTATCGGGCGGAGTTTATATATCAGCACAAATGCTCAGGATACTTTTTCACGTTTGTTTGTAGGCAGCATATCCTTGTCTTTTTTTACCTATTTTTTTGTAAATATCGGTATGGTTGCGGGAGTTTTACCGGTGGTTGGGGTTCCATTGCCGCTAGTTAGCTATGGTGGCAGTTCGCTCATAGCCATAATGGCTGGTTTTGGGATCGTTATGTCGGCACAGACTCACCGGAAATTAATAGCTAGTTGAATCTTAATTCAAGAGTAAACCTATTGCCAAATTTAGGATAACCTGAAATTTTTTTGCCCATTTGTGCGTATTTGTAAGTTCTTTCTTGTTTCATTAATTACATTATATATATTTTATAACAACTTGTTTTTAAAATAAAAATATTAAATTTAGTTTATATTAATCTAAGTGTAGATGCAAGCCATAGTTATGCATAAAAATCTATTAAAAATCAATTAGTTAATCCTGTATTTTGTAGAAACATGGTGTTATTTGATTTGGCTATTTTGAGTTGTGTGATACAATGCAGCACTATGAAAAACTCACAATGGTTTGTAAGTAATAACATCATTAGCATACGTCGTAATGTAATCACAATGGCGGTGTTTATTTTTTGTTTGGTTCAATTAAGTGGATGTGGAGTTATCGATAAACGTTTTGCAACTCATGATGGTGCTCCTCGGGTTGATATAGACCCCTCTAAAATTCATGACGCTGTGCCGAGGGTAGAACCGTTGCATCCTTGTGGCACCAAAGATTATGTGCTAGGCGGGCGTCATTATAAAGTTCTTAAGAGCGCTAAGGGTTATGTTAAACAAGGATATGCCTCTTGGTATGGGTCTAAATTTCACGGTCGCCAGACTTCTACGCAGGAGCGATTTAATTTATACAATATGACCGCCGCAAGTCCAGAGTTGCCTTTGCCATCATATGCACAAGTAACAAATTTGCGTAACGGCAAAAAAGTTGTTGTTAGAGTTAACGATCGTGGGCCATTTCGCTATAACCGTGTTATGGATTTATCGTATGCGGCTGCTAAGAAGCTTGGTTTTGCAGAAAGCGGAGTTGCTCCGGTTAAAATAGTGGCTATTGATCCTAGAACTTGGAATAAGAATAACGCCGAACATGTTAATTATGCACAGAATAAAGCCACGAAAGTAACAGCACCAAAATCTAAATATCTCAGTAAGAATGGGCGGGTGTTTTTACAAATAGGTGCTTTTGCTAAGCTTGATAATGCTAAGAAGCTATCCAAAAAAGTAGCACGGCTTATTAACAAACCATCTATCATTGAACATAAATCTGCTTTGTATCATGTCCAAATTGGCCCACTGGCTTTTAGCCAAGGCAATAAACTAAAAACTCTTTTAGAGCAAAATGGTTTTGAGCACGTTACTTTTGTTGGTGGATGATCTTTCTTCCCAGAGGTGCCTTACGCAGGGCGGATGGGATTGGCTTTTGGTAGCCGCAAGCTTTAGCTTGCGCTAAACAAAAACGCAGACTAAAGTTTACCCCGTTACGTTTCCAAACGGGGTCTGCAGCTACCATCTGAGGTTACTCATCATAATTATCACGACGACATTTTTGAAGATACTGTTTGTAGTAAAGGCGGCCCTGGCCTAGTTCTCCAGCTATCTAGCATTTAAAATTCTCTATGCTAGAATAGCGACAAATTTAGTGATTTGGAGAACTGGATACATGCGTAATAAATTAGCTTTGGTTGCAAAATTAAGTTTAGTGTTTTTTTTGATTTATTTTATACAAGGTAGTTTTACTGCTATATACGCTGCCAAGACGCATAAGCACAGGTCACATAAGTCTGCCAAAAAAGCTAAAGTTACTTATAAAGCTTCAACTCAAGTCTTTAAACCATCAGCATCACCATCGCCGTCTCCAGCAGCGCAGCTAAAACCAGTGGCAGCAATACCAACACCGACACCAGCTATAGCCGCAGGAATAATTCCAAGTTCGCCAGATTTTGATGTTAAATCCTATATTTTAATTGATGCTAATAGTGGCTACGTTGTTGCTGAAAAAAATTCTAATCAACGCGTGCCGCCTGCAAGTTTAACTAAGATAATGACTCTTTATTTGGTTGCTGATGCTTTGCGTAGTGGGAAAATTCATTTGAATGATCAAGCCATTGTCAGTGAGAAAGCTTGGCGCACTGGTGGTTCTCGAATGTTTATTCAAGTTGGCACAAGAGTATCAATAGAAGACTTAATAAAAGGAGTGGTTGTTGCATCCGGAAATGATGCTGCAGTGGCTATTGCAGAGCATTTATCTGGTTCTGAGGAAGCTTTTTTAGGACTTATGAATCAGACAGCACGCAGTTTAAAAATGGACGGCACAAACTATGGTGATAGCGATGGTTTTTCAGAAAATAATAATAATTATAGCACTGCTTCTGACCTTGCTATTTTAACTAGAGCTTGGATTTTAAATTTCCCAGAATATTACCCTTGGTTTAAAGAAAAGTGGTTCACTTATAATAATATCAAACAACCTAACCGTAATCGTCTTTTATGGCGCGATTCTTCAGTTGACGGAGTCAAAACAGGTTACACCGATTATGCTAAAGGAGCAGCGGGGTATTGTTTGATCGCATCTGCACTGCGTAATGACATGCGATTAATTTCGGTTGTAATGGGTGCTAAGAGCGATGCAAATCGGACAAATTATAGTCAGGCATTATTAAACTATGGTTATCGCTTTTTTGAAACGCGCAAATTATTTGCTGCTAATGCCAGCTTAGCTACACCAAAAGTATTGTTAGGCAAAGAAAATACTTCAGCTCTAGGGTTACAAGATAATTTATACATTACTTTGCCGATAGGGCAACACAAAAATCTTAAAGCGAAGGCATTAATTACTGAACATTTGAAGGCTCCAATTGCCAAAGGCAAGGTTTGTGGCACTTTGAATGTTTTGTCGGGTGATAAGATAATAGCTACTCGGCCTTTAATAGCGTTACAGGATAATCCTCGAGCTAATTTTATTTTTGTTATGTTTGATTATATTGTTATGATGTTTAGGCATTAGAATAAAATATGCTTATTCTGGTTTTTCTCGGCTATTGTCATCATCATCATCATAATCTGCATTAAATAACTCATGGGGTGTGATTTTTGAATAAGTTGGAAATATTGTGCCTATATAATCACCATGATCACCTTCTGAATAAACTCTTTCTTCGTGCGGAGCAGAGTTTCCAATTATAGGTGAAACAATAGATTGCATCACTTTGGTCGCTTTTTCAGGGGGGTATTCAAAAATCTTAGGTCCAAATACAATTGCCGGAAGTTCATCAAAATAAGCCCCAATTACATGCAGTTTTTTCCCAATTTCATTTGAAAAATCATGGCCAACATTATAGAACCATGAAAACATAGATGCCGACGCGTGAGATACTAAAACTACGTGTTTATTTTGACCCATAAGTGTAGATAAGGTTTGGGTGAATTTTTTAAATAATTCTTTTCTTAGCTCTTTATATTCATGATCAGCTATATCGTGAGGAAAATAACCATCATCATATGTATCTACATCTGTAATGCAATGCTTGCCTGGAAAGTAAAATTCATGCCTGGTTGATGTAACACGCATTTTTTCTGCTGGTAGTTCTCTAACAAAATCCGAGTCCAAATTAAAGCACCTGCTGCTTTTTTTAGATCGCACGCAAAATTCAGGTATTTCTTGTTGTGGATGAAGACCGCCACCACTACCTACTATTAAAACGACAATATCTTGAGATATCGGTTTAGATAAATGATCGGTAATAAACAAGTAAAATTGTTTTTCTGCTTTATATCTGTTTAAAAAAGTAAGAACTTCCTGAGCCAGTATAATGTTTACTTCAGAAATAGGACGATCGATTTGTTGTTGTAATATTTTTAGACAATGAAAGTAGAGTCTATTTTTAAATTTCTCTTGCTCCGTTTTATCTGCTTGCTCAGCATATTGAAGAAGAAAACGATCAATATCATTTTTGAATGCAACGAGTTTATATGTATTTCTACATTCAACAAAAGACCGTAGTTCTTCAATTCCAGTGTTGATAATTTTTTCTGCTTCTTCTGCGAGTTCATTTCCAGCATAAATAGAACTAAAAGTAAAAATGCTTGCTATTGATAGCATGACAATAAATAAATATTTTTTCATAAATCCCTCTCTTGTATGTATAGTAATTGGTATGAGCGTTTTATGATTAAAGTGTAGCGCACATTTATTAAGGTAATCTTAATATCAAGGTGTTTATCATATCTATTTGATTTAAAAAGGTTATTTGGAGATTTTAGAAGAAATAAAATACGTATAGTAAAGAACTAAGTAGCTTGGAGCGACATGGTTTCTTTTAGAGCAAACCAAAAATCAAAATTATCATGACCTTTACTTTTTCCTTTTTGCTCAAATCTGGTTGGCGCGCGTTCATGCAAGAGGGGTAGAGGTTTTAAGGTATCTAGCGCGCTAAAGTTCGGATTGTTTTGAAAAACAGCCATAATATGATTGGCATAATCTTCCCAGTCGGTTGCAATGTTTAATATTCCATGCAGCTTTAATTTCTTTTGTAAAAGTTCTGTAAATTTTGATTGGATTAAGCGCCTTTTATGATGTCGCTTTTTAGGCCATGGGTCAGGAAATAAAATCAATACCTTATCAAGAGAATGATCTGAAATGCATTGCTTAAGAACAATTACAGCATCTTCGTTATAAATTCTGATGTTATTTAGTGGATTGTTTTTTAATTGTGCCAGCAAAGAAGCGATTCCTGGTTTATGAATCTCAATTCCTATAAAATCTTGCTCAGGATGTTTTTGGGCTAAAGAAAAAATTGTCTCGCCATTGCCACAACCGATTTCTAAAATGAGCGGGGCGCTGCGGCCAAATATTTTTTTGGGGGATATTTGATCGGTTGTTATACCCATACTATATTTAGGCCATAATTCATCAAATATTTTTTGCTTGGTTGGGCCAAGGTGTCTTTGTCTTTTGATAAAGCTTCTGATGGTTTTTAGTTGTTTCATGATTTTTAAAATTATTTGCTTAATTAAATAGAGGTAAGCATAATATACATTCTAGCATGCGGGCGTAGTTTAATGGTAGAACTGAAGCTTCCCAAGCTTTAGGCGCGGGTTCGATTCCCACCGCCCGCTCCAAATTGGCTAGAGATATTTTTTAAGTAGGAGACACATTATGGGCGATACCAAGCTAGAAGCATTGATACCTAATATTATGGTTGAGGATGTAAATGAAACTATAAAATATTATGAGAAGTTTTTGGGGTTTCAAAAAATTATGTCGGTTCCTGCTGAAGGGCAATTCGATTGGGCAATGATTGCACGTGACGGTGTCAATTTAATGTTGCAAAAGCGTAAAAGTATCGTTGATGAATATCCAAAGTTTCACGGGCAGGCTGTAGGCGGAGCTTTAATTTTTTATATTTCGGTTAAAGATATTGAGTCGCTTTACGCAGAATTAGAGCTACAAGTAACAATTTATACAAAACTGCATAAAACCTTTTATGGCCGCAAAGAATTTACTATTGAGGATTGTAACGGCTATTTGCTAACATTTGCTGAAGATAGTCGGTAATCGAATAAATATTGGTGGCCAGAGACGGAATCGAAGTATCTTCTTCAAAACTTAGGGCAGCCGAGCAACAACTAGCAAAAAGCTCAAAGGTACCTTATCAATCATCTGCACTTTTTAAAGAAACCCAACTTTCCTCTAAAGTAGATATATCTGAGTTGTCTAAAGCGGCATCTGAGCATATTAACAAAGAGGGATTAACTGCTGCCGGAAGAGCACTTACTAAACATGCTTCCGGGCAAAGAATTACAGGAACATTTCCTAAATTAGAAGGTAACATCGCGCAACAGAATAAGATGGCACAACAAGTTATCGATAACATATTGAAAAATCCGAAGTCAGTTTTTAGAAATTTACATCGTGGCGGGCTTGAAGTTAGAGCGCCAGATGGCACAGGAGTAAGGTTTAATGCTGATGGATCTTTTAGCACATTGCTTGATCCTAAATTATAAAAAAGGTGCATATATTATGAAATTAAAAAATAATCCTGATGTTGAAATTATGAGATCATCTAATATGGTTTATGAAAAATTAACTATTGAAATTTACTACAAAGGAGAACCAATTGCGCAAATTAATCAAGATCAAGGTAAAAATGCTCTTGAACTTGAGTTGTTTACAGAATTTAATTTAAAAGAGGAGTTCAGAATAAAAATGCCTTTATTAGATTTTATGGATGCTTTAGTTTTGGCGCAAAAATCTCTTACTGAAAATACTGAGTAAATTTTATAAAAACATCTTGCGCACGATGTAAGAAATGCAGATAATGCGATTAATTGTTTAAATTTAAAGGGCATCTAATTAATGGATGTACAAAAAACGATAGAAGCTATCAATGCACAATTAGATAACATTAAAGATCCAGTTGCGATCGCTATTATTACTCAGCTATTAAATATTATTGAATATCAAGCTCAAGAAATTAAGGAGTTAAAAGCTGAAAACCAAAAACTACGTAATGAAATTAGTAAATTAAAAGGTGGTTCAGGAAAACCAAACATTCGCCCTCAAAGTAACGGTAATCACTCTTCTGAAAAAGATCGTAAACCCCGCGACCAACAAAAGAATAACAAAAAGTCTAAACATAAAAATCATCAAATAATAATCAACCGTATAATCAAATGTAAAATTAATCGCAATCAATTACCAGAAGATGCTGTTTTTAAAGGCTATAAATCAGTTATTGTGCAGGATATTATTATTAAAACCAACAACACTAAATTTAAAAAAGAGGTTTACTACTCTCCATCACTTAATCAAAGCTTTATGGCAGATTTACCAGCAGGCTATGACGGAGAATTTGGCCCGCATATTAAAAGCTTGATAATAGTGCAACATTTTGCCCATAAAATGCCTGAGCCCGCAATTGTACAATTTTTACAAAATCATGGGATTAAGATTTCTGCTGCTACAGTATCTCGTATGATTACAGATAATCATGAACAATTTCATGAAGAGAAGAAAGATATAGTAGATGCTGGAATACGAACATCACTCTATCAGCAGTTGGACGATACGAGCGCTAGAATAAATGGCAAGAACAATTTTACCCATGTTCTTTGCAGTCCATATTACACAGCATATTTTACTAGAGCAGATAAAAGCAGATTAACCGTACTGGAAATTTTAAACCAAAAGCCATTAAATTTTCAGTTCAATGCATCCGCATATGCGCTAATGAAGCAAATGGGGCTGTCACAAGATGTTTTAACAAAACTCAAGGAGTT
>MGXJ01000028.1:55191-55909 GCA_001801345.1 Gammaproteobacteria bacterium RBG_16_37_9
TGGAAGCAAGTGCAATAACCGCATATTTAAATTCATCTAATGCAGTTAAAATATTATTAACAGATGATGCCCCACAATTTAAGCAAATTACAGAGCTTTTAGCATTATGCTGGATTCATGATGGCAGGCACTATAAAAAATTATCTCCAATAATTGTTATTCATCAAAAGAAGCTGAAGATTTTTTTAGACCGATATTGGAATTATTGCCATGAATTATTAGCATACAAGAAAAAGCCAAGTAAAGTCTTTTTTAATAAATTAGCAAAAGAATTTGATATGCTATTTTCTACTATAACTGGTTATACTCAATTGGATGAGCGTATAGCAAGAACAAAATTAAAAAAAGATTCGTTGCTATTAGTATTAAAATATCCAGATTTACCACTACATAACAATAATTCTGAATTAGGTGCAAGAGCACAAGCGCGCTATCGAGATATTAGTTTCCAAACGAAAAACATTAAAGGTACTGAAAGCAAAGATACTTTCATGACTATTGTTGAAACTGCCAAAAAATTAAAGGTTAATGCATACAATTACATTTTTGATCGTATTAGCGAATTATTTAAGTTGCCATCGTTAGCAAATTTAGTGGCATGCAATACTTCATGATGAGTTACCCTAAGTTTTAGAGAAGATACGAATCGAACCATCGACACAAGGATTTTCAGGCGCGCTTACTTTATAATTACTTGATTTTTAAATGAAGAAGGTGT
>MGXJ01000029.1 GCA_001801345.1 Gammaproteobacteria bacterium RBG_16_37_9
AGCAACTAAAGCCAGAAGATGAAGTCATCAGTTATGGCGCCTATTATCAAGATCTACCATTTTATTTACAACGAATAATTACCGTGGCTAACTATGGAGGAGAATTGTCTTTTGGCATGCGTCATCAAGATGCAAGCGCCTGGATGATAGATCAAAAAACATTTTTGGAACGCTGGAATACTAACAAGATTGTCTATTTGATAACAAGCGAGAATAACTATCGCACTCTGCAACCAACTGCACCTGATAAAATGAGAATAATCGCAAAGCATTTTGACACTTTGCTGGTTGTGAACACAAAATAAATATATAAAAACTGCGGAAAGCAACTATACTAAACGAAAAAATAAGAGCAACACAAATTTGGCAGGATTGCCAAATTTTGCAACAGCGAGCAAAGCGAGCTGGTCCGAGCGTTTCTTAGCGAGGGCGAAGGCACAGGAAGTGCCTGAGCAAAGCATTAAATTCATTCTGCGAGGAGTATATGAACTTTGTCGTTTTTGCACTAATTATATTATCTGTATTGTTTAATACTGCGGCTCAAATCGCTTTGAAAGCCGGAATGTTGCAAATCGGACATTTTAATTTTAGTTGGGAAAATCTTATCCCAATTATACTAAAAATCATCGCTTCGCCTTGGATTATTTTGGGGATGATGATTTATGTTGGTAGTGTTAGTGTATGGCTACTGGTTCTTTCTCGCACTCCCATAAGCATCGCCTATCCAATGGCAAGTCTTGGATATATCACAAGCGCCATCGCCGCCTATTACCTTTGGGGCGAAGACTTAACTCTAATGAGAATTGCTGGTATTATCGTAATCCTTGTTGGAGTATATATGGTAGCAAAAACATAATGGGACAACGTCTAAACGAGGTTTGCTAACCTCTAAATTGATATAACATCAGAGTTCTTTTAAAACCAAGTATTTTGGCATAATACAAGGCGCACATGAAGTGAGCAAGCGGATCCCGTTTAAGAACATAACGGGACAAGGTTTACTTCTAGATAAATGAGCATTGCGAACGAATGTGCAACGCTGTAGTATGGCAAAAGACGCAGGTTTTGAAAGAACTCTATTAACGAGATAATTTATGAAACCATACATCAGCATTGTAATTCCAGTTTACAATGAATCAAAAAACTTAAAGCAACTATTTGATCGTTTAACAACAACATTGGATAAAATAGGTAAAACTTACGAAATTATTTTTACCAATGATGGCAGTAAAGATAATTCTGGCGAAATCCTTGAGGGATTTTATAAACTTCGCCCGGAACAAATTCGTATCATAGATTTTAGTCGTAACTTTGGCCAACATATGGCGGTAATGGCAGGATTTGAGCTATCTAAAGGCGACATCATAGTAACCTTAGACTCAGATTTACAAAACCCACCAGAAGAAATACCAAAATTATTAGCCCTCGCAGAAAAAGGCCATGATCTTGTGAGCGGAATACGGTTACATGAACGTAAAGACAATTGGTTTCGCCGCAATATCTCAATTCTAGTAAACAAAGTCAGAGCACTAATTACCAATATCAACATGACTGACCATGGTTGCATGTTACGAGCTTATAGCAGAAACGTTATTGATCTTATGATTGCCAGCAATGAAACAACTATTTTTATTCCCGCTCTAGCCTACACTTATGCCACTAATCCAACAGAAATTAAAGTCGATCACGAAGCGCGCGCCACCGGTGTATCAAAGTATAAGCTCTACGATCTTATCCGCTTAAATTTCGATCTAATGACTGGCTATTCATTAGTTCCGTTACAAGTTTTTACTATCATGGGGCTTAGTATTGCTTTTTTAAGTATAATATTTGTGATTTTTCTGTTTATTCGACGCATTATTGTCGGCCCAGAAGTGCAAGGCGTATTTACTTTATTTGCAATTTTATTCTTTTTGGTAGGAATAATGTTGATGGGTCTTGGGATCATGGGTGAATATATTGGCCGTATTTATAAAGAGGTAAGACATCGTCCACGTTTTGCTATAAAAAAAGTTCTAGGAGCACAGCTAGATGAAAAAAATACTCATATTAGGTATTAATGGTTTTATTGGTAATCAATTAACTAAAAAAATCTTATCTGCTACGGATTGGGAAGTTTATGGTATGGATCTAGCTTCCAATAAGCTAGCTCATAGCATTAAAAACCCTAGATTACACTTCATGGAAGGAGATATTACAATTAACAAAGAATGGGTTACCTACCATATTAAAAAATGTGATGTGATCTTACCACTAGTTGCTATCGCAACTCCGGCAACATATGTAACAGATCCTTTGCGAGTATTTGAACTAGATTTTGAAGCCAATTTACCGATTATTCGTCAATGTGTGCAATTTAAGAAAAAATTAGTATTCCCCTCAACTTCTGAAGTTTATGGCATGAGCCCAGACCAAGAATTTGATGAAGAAACTAGTCCATTAATGCAGGGTCCTATCAATAAAGAACGCTGGATTTACTCCTGCTCTAAACAACTATTGGATCGTATAATTTATGCTTATGGCAAACGCGACAATCTAAGATTTACTCTATTTCGCCCATTTAATTGGATCGGGCCAACCCAAGATGATATTCACAATACACCTCCAGGCGGAGTTAGAGTAATAACCCAATTTATTAGCAATATTTTTTATGGCAAAGATATCCAACTGGTTGATGGTGGCAAACAAAAAAGAAGCTTTATATTTATTGATGATGGCATTGAAGCATTATTTAAAATTATTGAAAATAAAAATAACTGCACTGATGGCAAAATATTCAATATTGGTAATCCTAAAAACAATGCCTCAATAGGCGAAATTGCACATAAAATATTTGAGCTTGCTAAAAATTATCCAAAACATAAAACAACTTTGAAAAAAATCAAAATTGTAAATACTCCATCAAAAAAATATTATGGCAGTGGTTATCAAGATGTTGAACACCGAGTTCCTTCAATTAAACGAGCGCAAGAAACTTTAAATTGGGCACCAAAAACTACGCTTGATGAAGCGTTGCAGAAAACTGTAGAGTATTATTTAAAGTAATAGTGTCATTCTAAGTGAACATCGTTGTATGGATGGAAAATAGTTGTCATTGCGAGCCGTAGGCGCGAGCGATCTGATTTATGGTGCAACTGTATCGCGCCGAAGGTGAAGCAACCCAGTAGCGGCCTTGGATAGCAGTATTTTGCAGTTATGCCAACTGCTTTAGCGGCTTATGTCAAAAAAATAGGCTACAAAGTGCTGCTACTCAAAATTACCCTGGGTTGCTTCACCTTCGGCACGAAAGTATAGTGCCACCACAATTGGTTCGATCGTGCCTACGGCTCGCAATGACGACGTTATGGTTTTTTATAACCACTCTGTCCACGTAACAATGTATCCGCTAGGGAAAAAACAATAAATAAAATATAATCAAATACAACCAATTATGAAACCATTAATCGCTCTCAAAATCGATGTCGATACCGAAATTGGCACCCGCATCGGCATTCCAAATTTATTAACCCTATTAAAAGAATTACAAATACCAGCAACATTCTATTTATCCCTTGGCCCAGATAATACTGGACGCGCCATTCAAAGAATTTTTCGCAAAGGTTTTTTTAAAAAATGCTCCCGCACAAATATTATCGAGATATATGGTATTCGCACCCTATTAAATGGCGTATTGCTGCCTGGCCCGCACATTGGCAAAAAACATGAAAAACTTTTGCGCAGTATCAAAGAACAAGGTTTTGATGTTGGTATTCATGCATACGATCATCAAAAATGGCAAGATGGTGTTACCAACATGTCTAGTGAAGAAATTACATCTGAATTTCAAAAAGCTCTAAACGAATTTGAGCGAATATTTGGTGTGCCAGCAACAACCGCTGCCGCACCTGGTTGGCAGGCTAATGCCAAGACTTTAGAGGCATATGATAAAGCTAATTTAATCTATGCAAGTGATTGCCGAGGTTTTACGCCATTTTTCCCTAAAGCGAATGATAAAACTTATAAAACCTTACAAATACCTACTACCCTGCCAACACTAGACGAACTTTTGGGACGTCCAGAATTCCCATTAGAAAATCTAGCTGATTATTATTTATCTTTATTACGAACTGATCGATTAAATGTTTTAAATATTCATCCGGAACTTGAAGGGATGAAATATTTCGACTGGTTTCGTTCGTTATTGATTGCATTTAAAGAACACAAAGTAGAATTTAAAAATTTAAGCGAAGTCGTAGGATTCAATAAGTTTCCTACCTGTGAGTTAATTCAACAAAAAATCGAAGGTCGTTCGGGTAAACTTGCTTGGCAAGGGTTGCCGGTAAAATCGTAAAAGTGAAAATCATCTAGCAGGTCCAAGTCCTGAACAAAAAAGCATATTTCTATCAGCTAAGAATTCCTTAATATATTTAAAAATGAGCCTGCTATACTTTGAATATAGCCTAAGGGCTCACTTATTTTAACAAACAATGAGAACAAAAATGAAAAAAATACTATGTTATTTGCTCGCCATATCAGTTTTTATAACATCAAGTTCCATTTTCGCTGGGAGTGATTATTATGAATTGGAGATCTATAAACTATTGAAAAATCTCCTTCCATACCGCGGTAATGCTGAAACTAGTTCATTCTATTCCGAGGGGAGTATTAGAATAGTTGGTATTTTACCCCAATACAAAAACGTAAACTATGGCAACAACGAAATATATGTAGATGTCGATAAAGATATATACGATATTCGAAAATTTATAAATCATATCTCATATCCATTATGCTTCAAGCCACCTGAATATTTTTCTCAACAAGATCATAGATTCTTATTATTTCCCATGGTCAAAGATTATCATGCATCTACTATGATTGTTGTTTTTGACAACGAAAAAAATCATGTTTTAGCTGGAATTTTTATCAACTCAAAAGATGAAGACTCCTATTATAAATATATAGAAACAAGATGGAATTATGATACATATTATTCAGATGTATTTTTCCCTCACGAAAATAAACCAGATACACAGCTTTCCGAAGAAGAATTCGAAAAGATGTCCAAACAAGCAATTGCTGATGGCACTAACCCGCCAATAGATCAAGATTATATTATAAAGGGCTGGCTTCATAGTAGGCCTGACGCACTCGTAATTAAATACAAGCGTAAAATACCACTTGTGAATGCATCACATAATCTCCAAATCGGCCTTGGTGATAAGAACTGTAGCTTATATTCTATTAATTTTTTAGAGGGCATTCAAAAACTTTTAGCGTTAGAAGGACAAGAGGTGTATGAACTTGCAAAGCAACTAGATGAAGGGGATGTTTCTGAAAAACAACAAGCTACTCAAAAATTAGAAGAAATATTCAAAGAAAAGTTGAAAAAATACTTACCATGCTACTATGACACAAATCTTGAGAGAAAAACTTTAGAGCAAATAAAAGAGTTTCATATCCGCCAACGTTGGGATATAGGTAGTGATTTCATAAAATCGCTCAATCTCTTAGAAAAAGCTCGAATTTTATAAATGGGTGTAGGTATCAGGTCCTTACAACATACAACGAAGACATATTATAGTTTGATTTATCCACAAAGATAAGGACGTTGTATGTTGTAAGGACCTGACACCTTCTTCACCTTCTTTCCATCAGTTAAGGATTCCTTAATGTAGTAAGAAGTAGTTTCTGTTATATTATAAACAATTAAAACCTACCCAGATTAATTAATATGAGAAAATTAATCTTTTTTTCGGGGAAAAGTACAAAAATTGCTCTTTTTCTCGGTTCATATTTACCGGAGAAACTCTGTTCTTATAGGATATTTTTGGTTGGGACTGGCTCTATATAGCTAGATTGTTAATTAAAGTATTAGGAGATATTATTATGAATTATTACAATCACACACACCGAACAAAAAAAATAACGATTTTCGCTGCAGCCGTATGTGTTTTATTAACAGGCACCACCGTTGTCGCAATGGGGCCTGATGAGTATAAAGAAAAAGTTCCAAATCCCACCTCAGAAATTCATTCTAAAAAAGAAGCAATTATAAAATATATTTGTGAAAACTTACCAGATGTTAGTGTGGAGATGTCGGGTATAGAACTCATAGCGATAAAAGCAGAAACACTTACAACAGAAGAACTCGAAGCCAGAATTGAAGCCATTAAAAAACATGCTTCGACGCTTATACTAGGTGGTGTAACAGGATATAGTGAACCACCAATAGAGATAAAAGTAAGTTTTGACGATGCAATTGTCCTCACGACTGCTCTTTCACTGAATCCAGGAGAAATTGAAAATAGGGCTGCAGCCATTGCAGAACATATCCATCCTTTGTTTTCAAATGCAGCAAAGATGTGTCAATCTAAAATAATTAATATGGCTCTTTTACTAGATTCAGAAGAAATTAAAAACCGCGCTAAAGTCCTTACAGACGAAATCTTCCCGCTCATATCAGATAACACACGAGAAGCTGGCACCCATTTTGCCCAGTATCTTGCCATGCATGGCTCAAGTATAATTTTATCGAATTTTTCCAACACACAAAAAATTAAAGAAATGTCACAAATTATCAAAGAAAATGCTCCGAAGTTTTTTCTAGATGGCTTTACAGCAGAGGACAAAGCAATCATTATCATGAGTGGTGTTTTCGCGCATTGTCGCATGCATACAGAAAACCTCCGCACTCTTATTCAATGCATTCAAGAAAATGTCTATCCTCTCTTTCCGTATGATATAGGGACATATGATGCTATAAAAAGCAGTATAATTACAGATTTTTTTTACCGGTATTCCCAGAATCCAGAAGAAATCAGAAGAAGAGCAAGCGCAATTGGGAACAATCTTAGCACTATTTTACCAAAAGACCTTAACCAAAAGTCGTTTGAATCCCAGAGAACTCGATGCATTATGAAGGCTTTTGAATTTAGCGCCGAAGAAATCGAACACGGACTTGCTAATTATCCTACTGAAGCCAATCAGGGACATAGCACATCCTCTTCCACCAGCAAGGCGTCATCTGTTCGGTTAACACCCACCAAATCGGTTACACCGCAGCCTCATCTACCAGATTTGGATTGGGATACACCCATACCTTACAGCAAGGCGTCATCTGTTCGGTCAACACCCACCAAATCGGTTACACCGCAGCCTCATCTACCAGATTTGGATTGGGATAGACCACCCATACCTTCCAGCAAGACGTCATCTGTTCAGTCAACACCCACCAAATCGGTTATACCGCAGCCTTATCTACCAGATTTGGATTGGGATAGACCACCCATACCTTCCAGCAAGACGTCATCTGTTCAGTCAACACCCACCAAATCGCTTGCACCGCCGCCTTATCCTCCAAAGTTGGATTGGCTAGAGTGACCTCCGTCGTCTAGACAGCTAGAGGCACTTTATTGACTGAACCAACTTCAGATCATGGTGCAGCCAGCTTTTATATCGATAATATTTTAGGTATAGGGTCTTCGTCTATTGTCAGCCATGATAAAATTATCAGAGCGCAGTTTGAAGCTTTTAAGGAGCATTATAAACTTAATATCAAAAACACTAATATATTTTAAAAATGAGCCTGCTATATTTTGAATAAGGTCTAAGGGATCATATACTTAAATAAACAATGAGAACAAAAATGAAAAAAATACTATGTTATTTGCTCGCTATAGCAGTCTTTATAACATCAAATTCCATTTTCGCTGGGCGTGATGAATTTATTAGCAACATACAAAAATTTTAGAAAGATCATAACATTACATTGAGCGAGCTATTTAATTATGATGATTCAAGCAGTTCGTCAGCTATTAGTAAGAACGAATTACGAGGAAAGTTTTTTTCTACTCCAGAGATACGTGATTATCTTGCAAGAGATAGCAAAACTTTAACTTTTAAAGATGATCATCCCGATTTAGTGTCAGATGACAAAAATAAGGAAAAAAGCGATTATTATGAATTAGAGATTTATAGACTATTGAAAGATCGCCTTCCATACCGTGGCTATGTTGAAACTAGTAGTTTTTATTTTGAAGGAACTCATAATGATATAGTTAGTGATCTGCCACGGTACAAAAGCACGCAACACAGCAATAATAATATATATGTCGATAGTCTCTCTGATATTTATAGTATTCTGGCGTTGGCAAACCACATCTCATATCCATTATGCTTCGAGCTGCCCAAAGATTTTTCTCAAAAACATCAATTTTTATTATTTCCCATGATCAAAGATGAGCATGCATCCACAATGATTATTATCTTTGATAACGAGAGAAATCATGTTTTAGCTGGAATTTTTATTAACTCAAGAAATTCTTTTTACTACAATGATATGGTGAAGCCATACTGGGATATTTCTTCACAAGAAATGCCGGAATTTGTTGCTGTTGGCACCGAAAATAAATATAACCTTCCAGGGCTTCCAAAAGAAGCATTTGAAATTTTATCTAAACAAGCGATCGATGCTGATACTAAACCACCAATTGATCAAGATTATATCCAAAAAAGCTGGTTTATTTCTAATGCACTTAACATCCGATTTGGCCGTAAAATACCACTTGTGAATGCATCACATAATCTTCAAATCGGCCTTGGTGATAAGAACTGTAGCTTATATTCTATTAATTTTTTAGAGGGCATTCAAAAACTTTTATTGTCAGAAGGACCAGGGGTGTATAAGCTTGCAAAGCAATTAGATGAAGGGAATTCTTCTGAAAAACAACAAGCTACTCAAAAATTAGAAGAAATATTTCAAAATAAGTTAAAAAAATATTTACCATGCTACTATGATACAAATCTTGAGAGAAAAACTTCAGAGCAAATAAAAGAGTTTCATATTCACCAACGCTGGGATATTGGTAGTGATTTTATAAAGTCGCTAGACCTCTTAAAAAAGGCCAGAATTTTATAAGGTGATCTTTTCTTGCTTTGCAAATCTAGTATTTATTATATAATCACATCATATTTCTGATAACCCAATAAATACTTGGAGAATAGATCGTGAAAAATATTATTTTTGATCTCGGCAATGTTTTAATTCTTTGGGACCCAGATGTTGTTTATAAAAAGTTTTTCTCAGGCGATTTAACTAAAATACAACGTTTTTATGAAGAAACTGGTATCCAGAAAGCAAATGCAGAAATGGACCGTGGTCGGCCATTTCAAGAAGCATTATCAGAATTATCAGGCAAATTCCCTCACTACCATGAACCCATTCAATTTTGGAAAACCAAGTGGCTAGAAATGATTGGCGGCCCAATTGAAGATAGTGTCAAAGTATTAGAATCATTACACGCTCAAGGCTATCCGCTTTATGCACTAACTAACTTTGCAGCAGAAACTTTTTTTCCACATATACGTCATGATCATAAATATAAATTTCTCAATTATTTTAAAGATATTGTTGTTTCAGGAGTAGAACAAGTAATCAAACCAGATCCTAAAATATATGAAATACTTTTACGAAGAAATAATTTAAAACCAGAAAACTGTATATTCATCGATGATTCGTCAGATAATATTAATGCAGCACAGAATTTGGGTATAGCAACAATAAAATTTACTAATGTCACAACTTGATGTTAATTCCGATATATTCTTGAATAAGTTAGAGATAAAAAAAGATTCCATGATAAAAAAATTCACAATTGTATCAAGACTTCCTTCAAATAATCTTACTACTACATTAGAACAGATTATTCAGGATGATGATTGGGTATATATATGCACCGACACACATGTTACTGGATTGTTTAAACATGAAAAATATTATTATTACTATGATTCAGATTACTATAATGGCGAATTAAAAAGCGCTTCCATCAAAGATATCGTAGACTTTATTATGATTGGTTTTAGGGACTCTTCCCATAAACATAAATTTATAGGGATATATATTTTTGGTCCAAAAAGAGATTTAAATAAGTATCCAGAAAAAAAAGAGCTTCTAGAAAACATCTTCTCCGACTGCCATGATCCAAAACTTTACATGGAGACATTAACGGATATTTTTAATAGATCCATTATCATAGGCTGTTTAGAAACTTTGCAATTCCTAATAGATAAATGCAGCACTTTGAGTCTACTAACACTAGCGAAGAATGAATTAAATAAAACAGGAATCATTACGACTGTCATATGTATGTCACCTAGCGATATGCGTCTTGATATTATAAAAGCACTATTACTTATAGGGGTTGATCCAAATATACCTCTCAAAGCAGATATAGTAACAATGCCGCCCCTCCTCTTGAATTATGGTGGCAAAACCGCTCTCCATCTAGCATCTCAAAAAGGAATTATTGATGTAATACAAGAACTTCTTAAACATGAAAATATAAAAATTGATCAAC
>MGXJ01000030.1:0-4916 GCA_001801345.1 Gammaproteobacteria bacterium RBG_16_37_9
TGCTGGTGGTGGTGCTGCTGCCGCTGGGGGTGGTGCTGCTGCCGCTGGCGGTGGAGCTGGTGGCGGTGGAGCCGGCTGAGGCGAAGGCGGTGGAGGTGGAGGTGGAGGGGGAGTAACGCCTGGCTGTTGTGGTTGTGCTGATGGTGGAGCTGGTGGCACTGCTGACAAAAGACTAGCTCTCAGAGCGTCTGGTGGTTCTGGTTGTTCTGGTTGTGTTGGTGGTATCTCAACTGGCAGAGATGCTCCTTCCTTTTCCTTCTTAGAAGGCCAAAGCCTCTTGAATGCATTAAATAAATCACCAGTTTTCTTGCTCAATGCATCAAAAAAATTCTTCATACCTAAAACAATGCGTGTGATAAAACCTACTTTTTTACTTACCTCTTCTGCAGAATTTTGATTATCTTGCAGAATTTCAGTTACATTTTCAGGTTTTGCAGGTTTTTGATTCTCTTTCAGAATTTTAGTTACATTTTCACGCAAGCCTACGTAATTTCCTTTGTTAACCAATTCCAACAGTTTTTTTGTTGTTTCATTAGATATTTCACCATTTTGATTCCACAAAAAAATCTCCTCAGCCAACTTGATTTTAAACAGAGATATAACTCGGACACGATCATTTTCACTTTCATCACCAGTAATTGGATCAAGAAAAGTCAGGCCCCCATCTTTATATTCGTATGACAACTTTCTCAATGTATCATTTATATCAAACTCGCTTCCTTTGTTATCCTCACTCCCAATTTGTTCCACAATATAGTCCAACAATTCCTTTGGTCCTTGAATTGGTTGGCCCACTTCCACTGGCTGCTCAGGCATAAATCCTCCTTTTTAAGTTTTTTATTGTTACTACCTTTCTCGTCCAAAAAACATGTCAATTATATAACAAATAAAAAAAATTTTCAAAAAAAGATAGTGATTTTGGACAGGGCCGCCTTATTTAAACCTGGTAGCGGCATGTGATAGACACAAATTAAAACAAAAGCGCAGATCAAAGGTTACCCCGTTACATTTTTAAACGGGGTCTACATACTTGAACCAAATGATCTGTATCAATCTTGTATTATATCTATTTGCTGCGACTTATGCTGCTTTTGCTTTTCATCTTGGATACGTTGATATACCTCTTCACGGTGCACAGAGATATCCTTAGGCGCATCAATTCCCAACCGCACTTGATTGCCTTTAATATTTAGCACTGTAACTGTTATCTGGTCTCCAATAATCAGAGACTCTCCTATCCTTCTCGTAAGTATTAACATCGTTAATTCTCCATATTATTTTACTAATAAAATACAACCCTAATGTATTTCCTAACATACAAAAATACATCCACAACTAATTCTATACCATCAACATTAAGAAATTCTTAAGTGAATGCATTTTTTATAATTTATTTTTTATCCATGGCAATACCGTGCCTAATGCTCCATCAAGAGCAGAAACCATCGTGCCACCTCCCTGTGCCATGTCAGCCTTGCCACCACCGTTTCCATTTATCTGCTTAGTTATATACTGCAATAATTCATTAGCTTTAATTTTATCAACCAGGTCTTTAGTAACACCAACTACTAATTGCACTTTATCAGTATTTACTGTAGCTAAAACTATAACCCCAGAACGCAACTGCTGTTTCAAAATATCTACCATCTGACGCAATATCTTACTATCAACGCCAGGCAAATTGAACGATAAAACTGAAACTCCATTAACATTTATTGCTTGATTAGCTAACTCCATACTTTTACTGGTAGTAACTTCACTCTGTAAACGTAAAAATTCTTTTTCTTTAACAGCTCTTTCATCTGAAATTTGCTGAATTTTATCAACAACTTGATCCAAACCAACACCTAAAAGCTGCGCTGCTTTTCTTAACTGGGTCTCTATTTTATCTATTCTGACAAAGCCATTTTCACCAGTAACAGCCTCAATACGCCGAATACCAGATGCAATACTTGCTTCACTAATAATCTTAAATAAGCCGACCTCGCCAGTGCTGTTAACATGTGTGCCCCCACAAAGCTCCTTAGAAAACTCTCCCATAGTAACAACCCGCACTTCATCACCATATTTTTCACCAAAAAGTGCGAATGCGCCTTCCTGCTTAGCCTCTTCTATCGATTTGATTGCAGTTTGCACTTTTAAATTAGCTCGGATTTGGGCATTAACCAACTTTTCAATCTCATACAACTCTCCTGCACTTGGTGCAGATGAGTGGGTAAAATCAAACCGCAACCTCTTATTATCGACATAAGATCCTTTTTGCATGGCGTTTTCACCCAATACCAAACGCAAACAATTATGCAATAGATGTGTTGCTGAATGGTTTAATCTTATCGCTTGTCTTCTTTCTAAATCAATTTTAGCAGTAATTTTACTATTTAACACTAAAGAGCCATTTGTCATATAACCGTAGTGCAGATGCACCGCATCATGTTTTTGGGTGTCTCGAACGATAAAAACCCCTATATCAGAATGAATTTCACCACTATCACCAACCTGGCCGCCTGATTCTGCATAAAATGGGGTTTTCTCTAAAATAACAATCCCCTCATCTCCTGCATTTAGATTTTTCACTGGAGTTCCGTCTTTTTTAAACAAACCACATATCCTACTAACACAACTATCTTGCACATAACCAACAAACTTAGTATCTCCATCGGTTGGTAATTTAATCGTATCAACAATCTCAAATTTATTCGCAGCTCGAGAATTTTCCCGCTGTTTTTCCATTTCTACTTCAAACCCAGCTTGATCTAAGCCAAGACCGCGTTTACGTGCAATTTCAGCCGTCAAAATTATAGGCAATCCGTATGTATCATGTAAATTAAACGCGACTACTCCTGGAATAACATTGCCCTTTAATTTTGAAATTTCATTTTCTAAAATTTTCAAACCACGATCTAGCGTATCCAAAAATTTAATTTCTTCTTGTTCAATAAGACTGGCTATTTGACCTTGCAATTTTTCTAGCTTAACTTCAGAATAAACATCATTTAGCATTGCAATTAATGGGTAAACCAATTGAAAAAATAATGGTCGTCTTACTCCTATGCGATATAAATAATAAACTGCTCGTCGAATGATACTACGCAATACATAACCAGTTTTTTCGTTAGAGGGAACAACTCCTTCGGCAATTAAAAATACTGTGGCACGAATATGATCTGCGACGATTCGCGAAGCCATTTGCGCCTCATCTGATTCCAATATTTCAGCTGTAATTCCAAATTGGCCTTTTAAAACATTGATAAACTTATCGTGTAACTCAACAAAAGTATCTGTTGCATAATTATCATGAACGCCCTGCATAACTGCAGCAATACGCTCTAGTCCCATTCCGGTATCTATTGAAGGTTTTGGTAGTGGTATTAGTTTTCCATCAAGACCACGCTCAAACTGCATAAAAACTAAATTCCAAATCTCAACATAACGCTCGCCATCGTCCTCACCACCTGGCGGCTTTCCCTGAAATTGCTGACCATGGTCATAAAAAATCTCACTACAGTATCCACACGGGCCGGTTTCACCCATTGCCCAAAAATTATCTTTATCGCCGCAATGGCTTAACCCTTGAGGATAAGCGTTGTTTTTTTTAAATTCTTCTTGCCATAACTTTTCTGCATCTTCATCTTTTTCGTGGACTGTTATCCATAATTTTTGCGAATTAATACCAAGTTCTTTTGTTAAAAACTCCCATGCATAGTGTATAGCTTCACGTTTGAAATAATCACCAAAACTAAAATTTCCAAGCATTTCAAAAAAAGTGTGGTGCCTCGTGGTATAACCAACATTTTCAAGGTCGTTATGCTTGCCACTTGCACGCATACAACGTTGCACCGTAACAGCGCGTGTATATTTGCGTTTTTCTTTCCCCAAAAAAACGCTTTTAAATTGCACCATTCCAGCATTAGTAAAAAACAAGGTAGGGTCATTAGCAGGAATTAACGAGCTACTAGCAACAAGCATATGATCTTTGCGCTGAAAGTAGTCTAAAAAAGTTTGTCTGATTTCAGAAGTTGCCCATTTTTTCATAAATAAAAGCCCTTTTTATCTGATCAGCAGTAAACCCCTTATAATATAAGTATCTCATCTGTTTTGCCTGCTCACGCAAACCATCAGGTTTTTTTTCACCAAATTTTTTACAACGCATAACCGTAGCCAACTCGAACCAAATTGGATTATGTTCATCCAAAAATTGTTCGCCGAGCGTCGAATCAATGCCACGCTCATGTAATTCTGCCTTAATGCGCACTGGACCAAAACCACGGTTACGCCGCATACTTACATAGCTTTCTACAAACCTAGCATCGCTTTGCAAACCCTGACTAATTAGATCTTGTGTGATTTTTACAATATCACCGACAGCAAAACCTTTTAGGCTTAACTTGTGCTGTAATTCAAATTTCGAGTGCTCGCGTCTGGCTAGTATATCAAGGGCCGAGCGGCGAATTTTAGATAACATTGTGACTAGCTTTTTTCTTTTTTAGATTCCATTTCTTTTTTGGGCAATAATTTCTCCCGTAACTGTCCCTCAATTTCTCTTGCAATTTCTTGATTTTCTTTTAAAAACTCACGGGCATTTTCTTTACCCTGGCCCATATGCTTCCCTTTATAATCATACCAAGCTCCAGATTTATCAACAAAACCATGTAAAACACCAAGTTCAATAATTTCTCCTTCACGAGAAATTCCTTGAGAATAAAGAATTTCAAAATCAGCAACTTTAAATGGTGGAGCAACTTTGTTCTTTACCACCTTAACTCTAGTCTCGTTTCCTATGACTTCTTCCCCTTTCTTAATCGCTCCTGTGCGACGAATATCTAATCTTACTGAAGCATAAAACTTCAACGCATTACCACCAGTAGTAGTCTCTGGATTTCCAAACATTACTCCAATCTTCATGCGTATTTGATTAA
>MGXJ01000030.1:4934-5836 GCA_001801345.1 Gammaproteobacteria bacterium RBG_16_37_9
TAGAACGCTTAATGTTCGCAGTCAATTTGCGCAGTGCTTGTGACATTAGTCGCGCCTGCAAACCCATGTGTTGGTCGCCCATTTCCCCTTCAATTTCTGCCTTAGGCGTTAAAGCTGCAACTGAATCGATAACTATTACATCTACCGCGCCTGAACGAACCAACATATCAGCTATTTCCAAAGCTTGTTCGCCAGTATCTGGTTGCGAAATCAATAAATCCTTTACCTTTACGCCTAATTTTTCTGCATAAGTGGGATCTAAAGCATGCTCAGCATCGATAAATGCAGCGGTTCCACCCTGTTTTTGAAACTCAGCAACAACATGCAAAGTTAAAGTAGTTTTTCCCGATGATTCTGGCCCATAAACTTCAACCACTCGACCTCGTGGTAAACCACCAATACCCAAAGCTATATCTAAACCCAAAGAACCAGTAGAAATAGTCTGAATATCTCCTACCGTTTCAAATTCGCCCAAACGCATAACAGAACCTTTACCAAATTGTTTATCAATTTGAGATAGCGCAGCTACTAATGCTTTTTTACGATTGTCATCCATATATATTTTCAGCCTCTTCTTAAATTTTATCTAAATTAATACTATTATCACACAAAATCAAACAAAGAATCACCGTGAAATAGAAATATTGTTCTGGCTGCTCGCTTGGAAAGGGGTCAGACCCCAAAAAGGGTCTGACCCCTTTCTTTATTTTATCCTATTGCTGGACTCTCGAACTAAATATCTTTAGAATTCATTGGGTTGTATTTTTTTTGGAAATGAGAACACTTACTATGATCGCAACTACGTCAGTAACTTTTTTATCAGAAAATTATCAGATTGCTGGCACTTTATATTTACCTACGTTGCTTGCAGGTCATAAAGCACCAGGAATAGTGTTGTGCCA
>MGXJ01000031.1:0-603 GCA_001801345.1 Gammaproteobacteria bacterium RBG_16_37_9
AAAGGGTTATATAGAAGCATTAAAATTGATGATAAAAGAAAATCCAGAAGTGATTTTGGAAAAAGATGACAGTGGCCAAACCCTTGCGCATTGGGCAACAAAAAAGGGTCATATAGAAGCATTAAAATTGATGATAAAAGAAAACCCAGAAGTGGTTTTGGAAAAAGATGCCTTTGGTCAAACCCAAAAGTGATTTCGGAATTTGGTCAAGATATGTTATCACTAATATCAACTGAACTATTAAATCGTTTTTCTTTTGAGAAAATACGCCATACAGAATGTGCAGTAGTGTTAATAGAAAATGGAGCAGATTTTTCACTACTGGTAAAAGCAGCGCACAAAGAGGGTAAATCACTGCCACCTGAGATATTGAAAGCTATAGAAGAAGCGAAAGAAAAATCTAAAAAAGACGCGGAAGAGGCTGAGGAACATCGCCCCTCTGCTGCACTGTAACATTGAGAGAGGCGTTTAATCCCCCGCGCTCTCCCTTTGTGTCATCATTCGTGTCAAGCGTCCTCTGGCAAAGACCAGAGGAATGCAGGCTCTCGCGCTTGACGCGAGGATCTAGCATAGAATATCGAGATCCTCGGGTCTACGCCCGAG
>MGXJ01000031.1:628-2339 GCA_001801345.1 Gammaproteobacteria bacterium RBG_16_37_9
CTCGAGGATGGCATAATATGCGCCCGAGAGCTTGCCCTCGTGCTCGACACGAGGGACGCTTGACACGAATGATGAATAATACGCGCCCGAGGATGACAACAGAACTCAGATTGCAACAGCCTCATTCAATCGTTATTCGTAAACTTATACACCCAGCAGTAAAAATTATTGCTTTAGAATAAATCAATGAAGGCTATGGCTCGGTTTTGATTCTGGTTCTGATTCGGATCCGAATTCTGATTCTAATCCTGAATCTGATTTAGATCCTAATTTTGATTCTAGCAATTCTTTTTCTGCGCTTTTGGATCCTACTTCCAGATTTTGTTGCATAAGTTTTCCGATGCTCTCAATAAAAGGAGTTGTAAAGAGACTTGATTTCCAGTGAAGTTTTTTCTCCTTTTTTCCTTCTGCTTTTGCTACGGCAGATGTAAAATTTTCAGTTAGCTCTGTAATTCTCCGGTCATCTTTTGTTTTCATTTTAGATTGAGCAAGATAATAATCAAGTAGCTTTTCTGCAGCATCAGCAACTTGGCGGATATCGCTATCTTTATGTTCCTTTGCTAAATTACGAACTTGTTCAATCCATTTTGCGGCAGCTTGTATCGCAGAGCCCTCTGCGGCGCTCTCCTTGGCAGGGCCAGCAAGCACTCTTTCTAGCTCGTCCTGTTCTTCTTTAATCATTTCAAGAAACTGTTCACCGGCGGGTATGGGTTTACGCCAATCTTTTGGGAATATTTCTCTTTTCTTGATTATTGATACGAGGGCGGCAACAGACTGTTCATCTGAAATCCCATTTTTTCTGTTTTCTTCTATATATTTTATACCAGCAATACTTAGCTGAATAAAAAATTGTGTTATTTTATCATATTCATCCCCTTTGCGATCCTTTGACGGTAGGTTGTTGGTTGTAGCTAACATGCTTAAAAAAAGCAATGCCCTTTGTTTCGGATCGTGGCGTAATTGAGCTATAGCATCGTAGAGGGTCATGTCCTCGTTATTAGGATCTTTTTTTAAAGCATCCAATTGATCTCTCAGGTATTGCCCTCTTAGCTCAAGGTTTGATTGTGCTCTGTCTGAAAACTCAATGTAATCCGCGGGATTGTTTATATCTGTAGCATATATTTTAAACGAATCCAGATTGGCTCCTCTCGTAAATTGCTTCCCATACTGAATTTCTTCTAACTTAAGTTGTTTCATGCGAGCTATTGCTTCTTTAGAAAAATTTCTTGTGCCTGATAAAGGTTGGGTATCTGCCATGACATCACCTCCGTTCTCAACTGTAAGTTCCAGGGTGCCTGTTATACATATCTTAACAAATGCCTCTATTTGACCGGAGTCTGCTGCCATCAGGCTTGAAATTTTCTTTGCAAATTCTTTTGCCGATAGAGTTGCTGTTTTTGGCATATATTATCTCCTTAATTATTAAATTTAGTATTAACTCCTTAAAGCCTGAATCGCGGTGATGGCAATAGTAAATACAATATCATCTACTGAGCATCCTCTGGATAAGTCATTAACCGGTTTGTGCAGTCCTTGTAACATAGGCCCGACACAAACTATCCCAGTGTTATGTTGAACCACCTTGTATGCAATATTGCCAACATCAAGATTCGGCATGATAAAAACCGTTGCTTCTCCTGCAATTTTGCTGTTAGGCGCTTTTATTATAGCGACTTCTTTGGAAATTGCAGCATCGTATTGTGTTGGTCCT
>MGXJ01000031.1:2368-4635 GCA_001801345.1 Gammaproteobacteria bacterium RBG_16_37_9
TACAATTTCTGTCGCAGCTCTAACTTTATCAACGCTTGGTCCAGTTCCAGAAGTGCCGGTGCTGTAACTTAGCATGGCGACTTTAGGGGGAATGCCAAAATCGGCTGCAGTGTCGGCGGTTTGAATTGCAATGTCGGCGAGTTCTTCAACGCTAGGATTAGGATTGATAGCACAATCAGCAAAAAGCACCACTTGTTCGGGTAAACACATAAAAAATACAGAAGAACCTATTTTTGCGTTTGGCGCTAGTTTAATAATTTGAAAAGCTGGTCGGATGGTATTTGCTGTTGTATGCACTGCGCCAGATATCAAACCATCAACTTCCCCTAAATGTAACATCATGGTGCCAAGCATAACGTTATCTGCGAGTTGTGTTCGAGCTAAATCAGGCGTCATTCCCTTATTGCGACGAACTTCATAAAGAGGTGTTATATATTTTTCAAGAACAGTTTGGGGTTCTATTATGGATATTTTTTCATGTAGCTTAATACCAAGTTTATCGCAAGCAGCATAAATTTTAGTTTTTTCGCTAAGCAAAATACATTGCGCGATACCACGAGCAGCGCAAATATTAACTGCTCTAAGAGTGCGCGGTTCATCTCCTTCAGGCAGAATAATTTTTTTATTGGCACTGCAAGCAAGATCAATTAATTTATATTTGAATATTGGAGGGGTTACTGGTTGAGCGGCTGGTCTATCCAAAAATTTTTGGACAAAACTAAAGTCAAAACTACAGTTTATATTTGTTTCTGGGATACAGAATATATCAGAAATATTTTGAGCAGATTCTGGTTTATAAGGAAATATTCCTAGCAGCGGTAATTGTAAATCAAAAAGATTCTTATATTTATCGATTAAAGGAGTTTCTTGTAAGTTGCTTTGGTTAATAACGAAACCTAGAATTGGTTGTTTATAACGTAATTTGTATGGGGTGATGATAATTTTTAGCTGACGCAATGCGGTTTCTAAATTTTGTTCAGGAGTAACCTCGAAAATTATTGCAGCACCTAAAGTGGTTGCAATAGAAAAATTTAATTCTGCTGCATATGGTTTAGTGAGAGAAATGCCTTGGATAAGAACCACATCTTTGTTAAGCGCGAGAGCCTCTCGTTGTCTTGCGATAGTTTCGAGCAGATCTTCAGTGCGATTTGATCCTAGAAGCTGTTCAATTGTTTCTAGGTTGAAATTTGGATAAACAGCGCTTTGGATATTTTTTTTGGTTAATATATTATCTAAGTATTGTGTATTTGGTTGGGCATCGGCTTTGATGGTCGCCGGAATGAACATGATTGAGTGTGTCATAAGTGTCCCATAAAATAAAAAATAAAAGCATTAAGATCCTCGGATCTGCGCTTCGCTTGTCCGAGGATGACAAACATGTGTCCGAGAATCTACTACTCTATCCCTCTCTTGCCAAAAACAAAGTATCCTGTGCAATCAGCAATTCTTCATTGGTTGGCACTACCATTGCTATAGTGCCCGCATCTTCAGTTATAATCCCCTTGCTATTTTTCCCGTGAATTTCATTGCGTTTTGGATCAATTTTAAAACCAAAAAATTTTAACCATGATAAAGTTTTTGCCCGAACTGCTTGAGAGTTTTCACCAATGCCTCCAGTGAAAATTAAAGCATCAATTTTTCCTAAAGGCACCACTAAAGATGAAATATATTTTGCTAGGCGATAACAGAAAATTTCAAATGCTAAAATAGCTCTTTTGTTCCCTAAGGCAACTTTATTTTCGATAGCGCGCATATCAGAATCTATTCCAGAAATGCCAAGTAATCCACTTTGCTTATTTAATATCGTAGTTATTTTATGAACATCGTAACCTAAATTATCCGCCAAATGAGCATGGAGACTAGGATCAACATCACCAGAACGCGTGCCCATTACTAGACCCTCAAGCGGAGTTAAGCCCATGGAAGTGTCAATACTTTTGCCATTTAAAACTGCAGCTACACTACAGCCATTACCTAAATGCGCTGTGATTAAAGCACATTGATTGAGATCTTTTTCTAAAATAATAGCGGCTTGTTGAGAGACAAATCTATGGCTAGTGCCATGAAAGCCATAACGACGGACGCCATGTTTTTGATACAACTCATAAGGTATTGGATAAATATACGCATATTCAGGCATAGTTTGATGAAAAGCAGTATCAAAAACCACGACCTGTTTTATTCCTGGAAAAGCTGCCATCGCAGCTTTAATCCCAAGAATATTTGCTGGATTATGCAGCGGCGCTAAATTCACACAATCATGAATT
>MGXJ01000031.1:4704-5051 GCA_001801345.1 Gammaproteobacteria bacterium RBG_16_37_9
CCGATGGCCAAAATATCATTTGAGATTTGTTTAGAGGAATGAATAATATCAGTAATTATTTGTAAGGCGGCGTGATAATCAATATTTGGTAAATCACGAGTTTTAGTTTCTTCACTTTGAGTGTATTTAATGTTGGCTTTATTCGAGCCTATTTGCTGTATCAGGCCAGACAAGCTAATACGATTAGCTAGGGGTTCTATAACGGTAAATTTTATTGATGAACTGCCGCAGTTTAAAACTAAAATTAAATTTTTTTCCATTGGTAAGCACCACCTATTGGTAGCCGCAAGCTTTAGCTTGCGTTTTCTGGCAACGCAGACTAAAGTCTGCGGCTACCACTTGCGGCT
>MGXJ01000031.1:5129-6071 GCA_001801345.1 Gammaproteobacteria bacterium RBG_16_37_9
ATAAATTCACGGCGCGGTTCTACTTGGTCTCCCATTAAAGTAGTGAATATTTGATCGGCAGCAATGCCATCTTCAATGGTAACTTTTAGCATGCGTCTGGTATTAGGATCCATTGTTGTGTCCCATAATTGTTCTGGATTCATTTCGCCAAGACCTTTATAGCGTTGAATGCCCAAACCTTTTTTTGCTTCACTCATCAACCAATTAAACATAGAAGCAAAGTCTGTTATCGGTTCTTTATGATTACCACGAACGATGTATGATCCAGGCTCAATTAATTCTGGAATTTTTTCAGCTAAAGTTGCTAAGCGTAGATATTCTCCAGAAGCAAAAAATGACGCTGGCAAAACGTGTTCAATTGTATTTCCATGGTTAGTTATAGTAACCACTGGGACAAAAATATTTTTATCAATAATGTTTTTAGTGCTTAATTCGTATTTAGAGCCTTCTTTTTTAGAGAAGTCTAGTTTTTGTTTTAATAGCAAACACCACTGGTTTACAATTTCTTGATCGTGTAGTTGATCAACGCGTAAACGAGGCATTTCTAGGAGTTTTTCTAGAATTATGCGTGGATATTTACGCATTAAACTATCCATGATTTGTAATGCTATACTGTAGTCCAAAATTAAAGACTTAAGCGAGTCAGTATTAATTGGCGCCGACTTGTTGTTGATAAACAGTTGGGCGTTATCTAGAGATAGCTGCACCAAATAACTGCCAAGAGCATTATCGTCTTTGATATAGCGCTCATCTTGATTTTTCTTTACTTTGTAAAGTGGAGGTTGGGCTATATAAACGTAGCCCTGTTCAATTAATTCTCGCATTTGTCGATAGAAAAAAGTCAGGAGTAGAGTGCGAATGTGAGAGCCATCGATATCAGCGTCAGTCATGATTACAATGCGGTGATAGCGAATTTTTGCTGGATTATATTCTTCGCGGCCG
>MGXJ01000031.1:6131-10854 GCA_001801345.1 Gammaproteobacteria bacterium RBG_16_37_9
AAACGAGCTTTTTCAACGTTTAAAATTTTTCCACGTAACGGCAAAATTGCTTGATATTTACGATTGCGTGCTTGTTTTGCTGAACCACCGGCGGAATCTCCTTCAACAATAAAAATTTCACAAAGCGCTGGGTCTTTTTCTTGGCAGTCGGCTAATTTTCCGGGTAAACCAGCGATATCAAGAGCTGATTTTCTGCGCGTCATTTCTCTTGCTTTACGCGCTGCTTCTCTAGCTCTTGCCGCATCAATAATTTTGCCAGCGATAGCTTTAGCTTTTTGAGGGTGTTCGAGTAAATATTCGTGTAGTTTTGCTGCAACTAAAGATTCAACTACGCTTTTTACTTCTGATGAAACTAATTTATCTTTTGTTTGCGATGAAAATTTGGGATCAGATAATTTTACTGAAAGAACTGCAGTTAATCCCTCGCGAGCATCATCGCCGGTAGTAGGGATCTTATCTTTTTTTGCTACACCTTCGTTTTCAATGTAGTTATTTAATGTGCGCGTTAGTGCTGAGCGAAATCCAGCTAAGTGAGTGCCGCCATCGCGTTGATGAATGTTGTTGGTATAACAAAAAATTGTTTCTTGAAAGCCGTCGTTCCACTGTAATGCTAGTTCAACCGAGATTTTGCTTTCTTCAGCAACAAAATGGAATATAGGGACATTAACTGCTGTCTTATTTTTATTGAGGAACTCAACGAAACCGCTGATGCCGCTTTCACACTGAAAAATTTCTTCTTTACCTGTTCGTTCGTCTAGGAGAGAAATACGAATTCCAGAATTTAAAAATGCAAGTTCGCGCAGACGTTTGGCTAAAATATCATAGTGAAATTCTATCTGTGTAAAAGTTTCTTTGCTTGGCTTGAAGCTAACTTCTGTTCCAGTTGTATTTGTTGTTCCGATGATTTTTAGTGGTTCGTCTGGATCGCCGAAATGATAAAATTGTTCATATAGTTTTCCATTTTGATGGATTCGTAGATGCAATTCTTCGGATAGCGCATTTACTACAGATACGCCAACGCCGTGTAGTCCACCTGATACCTTATAAGCATCGCTATCGAATTTGCCCCCTGCGTGTAGGACAGTCATTATTACTTCAGCAGCTGAGCGTCCTTCTTCTGCGTGGATATCGGTAGGGATGCCACGTCCGTTGTCTTTAACGGTGATATAGTTGTTGGCATGAATGATGACATCGATTTTATTGCAGTGTCCTCCAAGCGCTTCATCGATCGAGTTATCTACGACTTCAAAGACCATTTGATGTAAGCCAGTGCCGTCGTCAGTGTCGCCAATATACATTCCTGGGCGTTTTCTAACGGCGTCGAGCCCTTTTAATACTTTGATGTTGGATGAATTATATGTTGAATCTATTTGTGTCATTTTACCTAGTAAAAATTATATTTAAAATCAATGTATTATATGCAATTACAAAATGATTTATTATACCATACTTATTGGCGTTTTGGAGTTTTTTCGCATATTTTTTATAGGAGAGCTAATATTAAAATAATGCTACTCTATAATTGGGTATGCAGGAACACCTGTATTAATGCTTCGAGTTTAGGGCGCAGAAGGATTTTTTGTTTTTGTGCCAGAAGAAGACGTGATCCAGCTTGCCGACACGGGAGTCATTTTTTGTGGAACATTTTGCGTTGTATTTTCTGGGTTTGTTTTTTGTAGGACTTTTTTTTGCACGGGCCCTTCTTTTTTCAGGGCATCTGATATAACACTACTATCCTTACCCTCTACTACAATAGGTGGTGCTATCGCTATTATTTTTGGTTTGCCATATAACTCCTTATTTTTTTTATCCCCTTTTGACAAAATATATGTGGCAATTCCAGCAGTCCATTTGTATGAAGCCATGAAACTCAATATACGCACAGTCCAATTGGTAGGCTCTTTTCTTATTCTTTCAAGTAGTATTTTACGATTGCTGTTCTTTTCTTGAGTAGTTAAATTGCTCTTAGAATTATGCGATAGGAGTGTTATCAAGGTGGCTTTATCCAGCCACGTATTTTCATCTATAAATTTTTTAATGGAAGTCAAAGAGGTAGAAGAAAATTTATCATAAAATTTTGTCTGTAAGTTCTGGTTGTTTTTTGTTAAGGAATCAACTGCCTTTTTTAGGCCATCCCAAAAAGGAGAATACCTTATGGCGGTAATAGCATCTGAGGAAAGATGACTAAAATTATCGTCTTGCAGCAACATTTTTGCTAGTGTTGATGGATTATTTTTCAGTATATCAACTAATTGCTCATCGCTGAGCTCTTGTTTATTAAGAGCCCCATTATTTACTATATTATTTGTATGTGACAACCGATTCCCCTTCCTGGCAGAAAAGGCAGTAAGGTGTTTTTTAGAAAAATCATCATCTGGTGTAAAATGAGAAAATAGAAATGATATTCTGTTTTTATGGGTTACAAATTCTCCAGTAGCTTCTGGCAAAAATAAAATGAACTCATCCATGTGAGGACTATCACTAACAGTTCTATAATCTATATTAAATCGATCAATGATTTTTTTGGCTTCCTCTTTTGTAATTTCTTCAGATAGTCCAAAAATCGTTTGATTTTTATTAATGCAAGCAATCAAAGATTCTTCAATGTTTTGGTTTTCCTTCAAAGCATTTTTGATAGTAGTTGCCAACAGGGTTCTTATCTGGTTAGTATTAGCGTCTAATACTGCGCCAAAATTTTGTGTTGATTTTTTCTGAGCAAAACAAAAAACATTAACTTCGGCTAAAAAGAATTGTGTCAATATGGATAATTTTTCAGGGCGCGTCGCATCCGGCAAGGCTGCAGCGTCTACAAAGGGGCCGCTAGATAAATTCTTCCAAAAATCATCTGATATACATGCTGATAATATATAACTAGCTACATCGCTTGGTGAAACAGTATCATTTTCTTCAATACCAAGGATGGTGGCAAAATAACCCTTGTTTACTTCTTCGCCTTGTTGGCTTTGGCTTAAATCGATATCTTGTCCCGTTTGTTCCTTGATGTTTTTTTGTAAAGCAGCCCTTACTTTAGACATAAAATCATCAAAGTTAGCATCGAATGTTATATCATCCGGCCAATTATCTTTAATTTTTTTTAAAAGCTCATCCTTGGCACCAGCGGTATTTATTATAATATCCGAGGAGAACTCCTCCCTCAGCGCTTCCCCTGAGATGTCATTTGCCACCAGCCTCCCATAAAGATCTTGTTTTTTACGCTGCATCCTAAACACGTAACCAGCGCCATTAAGAACTGGGTCAGGTTCTTTTGGAGATAAAAGAATCGATAAGCAATTGGTTTGTTGTTCTAGTAATTTTCTAATTTCAGACGGATATCTTCCGGAAATACCATGCATATTATTTGCAATCTGATTGTTTTGGGATAAAACCTTCTTTACGCTGACTAAATATTTATTGATTTGTTCCAAACGGTCTATTTTTTCTTGTAGTAGTTTTTTTCCATCATCAGTAAGAGTTTGTAATGGTTGTAATAAGGCAATATCATTTTCGAGATCAGAACGATATGTCGTAAGTATAGCTACTGCAGTTTTGTTTGGATCTATACCAGTTCCGGTACCAAAAAACTGGCAAATTTCTTTCGTGGATTTGCAGGTATTATCAAGCCCTATTGTATCGCCCCCGATTAGCGGGCACAAAAGGTGAACTTGGTTGTTTTCATCGATATATACATAATCATAACTATTTTTTTCACGCATCGTAAACGTAAAATTATTCATCATAAAAGTATCCTGCTTGATTTTGATACAAACCTGAGATTACATTAAAAATATGCTCATTATTGTACATATTTAAGCCTAAAGAGACAATTATTATGTTGCTAAGCGCAATAATGATGAAGTTTTATCCAAAGTTGCCTATAATACTAATTTTCCCGCGGCCCCGTTTAGAAACATAATGGGGCATATGCTTGCTGCGGGGGACAAAGCATATTGCAAAAAGAAGCTGTCATTTGTAAGCGATCAAAAATTTAAAAAATCGGATTTCAATAAGCCCTAAAGGGGATCGGCACAGTGAAGAAAAAGAAAAAACAGACAGAGCTAGAAAAGATTTTGAGTTCAATCTCTTCGATCGTTCAAGGAAAAAAAGAGGATTTTGGCGAGCTAAGTAAACAGGATAACCCTAATAGTATTCTCCGTTTGATATCTAAATATGAAAAGCTAGCCGCGAAGCTAAAAAGCAGTGGCAGCGGCGATGAGCTGGATAAGATTTTAGTTAAAATATCCAAACTGAAAATGATTTTATCGAATTTATACAAAAAAAAGCGCCAGAAAATGCTGGAGTTGCACTGGGAACAAATACGGGAAGAGAACGATAAATCTTTAAAGAAACTTCACCAGCAGCAAAGCAGTAAAAATACTCTGACAAAAAAATAGCACTTAAAAAATTTATTATCGGTAGCCCAAACTCCAATTTGCTGTCATCATTACCCAGTATAATACGATACTACAAACAGCTTTTTTGCTATGTATAGCTGTAGTAATGCAAGCAGCATCAGTCGCACCATCTCTTTTCACCTCTTGTAACAACTCTTCATCATTCCTGCCCATAACAACTAATGCAGCGGTTCTTGCATCTGAACTTGAAAACAAATTGTTAAATTATTTAATGGTTGAATTGTTAAAAGCCCTAATCGCCCGCACCCCACGGTGACTTAAAATCTTATTGCCATAGCTCTGATCACCATAACCGAAGGACTGGTCCCAGG
>MGXJ01000031.1:11013-13463 GCA_001801345.1 Gammaproteobacteria bacterium RBG_16_37_9
ATCGGTTAAATGCTGATCAGTTGATCCTGCAGGATCTTGGTATCTATGGCATAACCATGCAGCATTGTTGGCTGGATTATCTTTTGGTAATGCCGCGATAATAGCACGAGTATTGGCCAAACCATCATCATCTGATCGCGCACCAGGGATTGCGGTATGTACACTAGACCAATGCACGCCATGGCTAGGGTTAGAATAGTAATTAACTAGGTCTTCTTTTGCTATAATCAAGCCATAATTGCCTGAACCTTTATGGACACATTTGCTTGTATCTGGTGTTTGGCTTACACAAAACACCATACCACCACCATAGGGATCACCCACAGTTACTGCATAACAATTGATTAGACCGAAAAGCGAAAAAAAATGATAAGCATGAGCATTAATCTTTTCTGCATCATCTTAAACCTCCGCTAAACAAAATTAAGTATCTTAACTATATTTAACTATAAGTTAGCCTTATAGTTTTACACGGCGACTATTTTTCATCAATAGTTGATATATCAAAATTTCTTAAAGCGTAATTTGTAAATGCAGCGCTAAAGCTCACTGTCTATTTCGTCTTTGGTTAATCCCGTGACTTGTTGAATTACTTCGTTTGTTATGCCGGCAGCTTTCATTTTTTTTGCGATTTCGATCGCCTTTACTTTTTCCCCTTCGATTCTGCCCTCCATTATTCCCTCAATTTTCCCAGAATTATAATTTGAATCCATCATGCTATTTTGATAACGTAGGTTTTCTAGATACCTTTTGTATTCTTGTTTTTCTTGGGTTGGGAGTTTTAGGGAATCAAGCTTTTCTTTTACTTCTAATAAGCCTTTGGCACGAAAGCTGTCTTTAATTTCTTCGTTCTTTAAAAAATATATCCATTCGTCTAATACAAGAGAGCGACAAAATTTTAAATAAACTTCACAAGCAGCAAAATAGTAAAAATACTCTGACAAAAAATTACACGTAAAACCTAGTTGTGGCAACCCAAACTCCCTAACTAGAAATTTTAGCTAGGGAGTTTGATTTTGCTATATTTTCAATTTGTCTGCGTGTAGTTTAACATGAAATATACCATCTTTAACATTCTCATGTTTGGTTGTTAATTTAGCTAACTTTTTTTGGTCAGCAGCTGACAAATCTTTTTTCTGTTTTACGGACGCATCTAATTTTTCACCAAGGATTTTTGTTTTATCTATTAAAGCGCTTAAAATTTTATCTGTAGAAGTTTTAAGCCCAATTCCTTCTCTATAATTTTTTAACCTCTCCTGAGCCTTTTTGGCAAAATCAAAACCAGAGAAAACTGATAGAAATCTATCGGCATTTTTCTGTGTAAAAAAGAGAAAACCTGCATTTGCATAATCATTCAGCGCTTTAGCCGACTGTAGCAGTGTTGTTTGCAATTCAGATAAGGCAGCTATCAATTGATCATTAGATAATTTTGCAGCTTCTCTAACTGCTTGTGTTGCTATGCCTATCTCTCCCAATAACTTTTCAAGATTTTCTGATTTTTCTTTTAGTTCAGCTGTTGATTCTTCTGGAAATATTTCTTTAACAAGCTGCGCCGTTTGATCGCGGAGTTGCTCAGCTTCATAGCTTATTTCATAAGCTTGTCTTTGAGCACTCAAATCTGGAATTTTTTTATCGTTAAGTTCTTGTAATAATTTGCTAGCTTTTTGGGATACTCGATTATATTCTTCGATTATTGTCTTTATAGCAGCCTCAGCTACTTCCTTTTCTTTCGCAACCCTATAAGCTTCTATAGCCTTATCAGCCTCAGCTTTTGCTGCATCCACTTCTTTTTCAATATCTATGCTCTTAAGCGCATCTGCGGAAAAAATTACTGAGAAATTAGCTGCTTTTGCAAGACCCTCCTCTTTAACGACATCTACTTTTGTTATGATGTTCTGCTCTAGCAATTTTTCTAAAAAAAGATCAGTAAAAATATCTTTACCTGTAAGAACATAAGCGTCAGCGCCTACGTTTTCTAACCTTCCTATAATGATTCTACCTGTTCTTATATCAGTTTCGATAGAGGCTCCACCTAAATGTTTTTTTAGAGCGCTTATAAGCAACTTAGTATTTTTTTCCCATGCTTGTGCTTCTTCATTCTCAGGAGCAACGATCAACGCATCTCTTGCCGTTTTTAGGGCCGCAGAAATAATATGAAAATCATTAGACGAGATTTGTTTGTTTGCTAAAGAAGCTCTGTATAAAGCAAATAATTTCTTATAAGCATCTTTAATTAGAACATCCGATGCAGATGGCTTCAAATCAAAAATATTTGCATAATTCTCCTTTTTTTTATATTCATCTTTAACATCCCCAGCTTTAGCAACCAAATCTACTAATTCGTCAGCTGTTTTAAGTGATTTTTTAGACGGCATCATTGCTAAATCCTCCTTAATTTTATGTTAGTAAAGAAATATAAAAATTTATTATTTACACTTACGCTAAGAGAA